>SLPP01000205.1 GCA_007131945.1 Paracoccaceae bacterium
AAGCGACCGGCATCCGGCCGGCCCTGCCGGCGCGCATGGCCGATCTCTTCGACCGACCCGAGCGGGTGACGCGGCTGGAAAACGACCGCGCCGCGCTGCAGGCGCTGATCCACGAGCGGACGGGGCTGGAGGCGACGGCCTGATGCACCGGCTGACGACGCTTCCCAACGGCTTCCGCATCGTCACCGAACACATGCCCGGCCTCGCCTCGGCCGCGCTGGGCATCTGGGTCACCGCCGGCGCGCGGCACGAACGCCCCGAGGAAAACGGCATCGCGCATTTCCTCGAGCACATGGCCTTCAAGGGCACGACAAGGCGGACCGCGCTGCAGATCGCCGAGGAGATCGAGGACGTGGGCGGCTACATCAACGCCTATACCTCGCGCGAAGCCACGGCCTATTACGCGCGCGTGCTCGCCGCCGATGTGCCGCTGGCGCTCGATGTGATCGCCGACATCGTCCTCAACCCGGCCTTCGATGCGCGCGAGATCGAGGTCGAGCGCGGCGTCATCCTGCAGGAGATCGGCCAGGCGCTGGACACGCCCGACGACGTGATCTTCGACTGGCTGCAGGAGGCGAGCTACCCCGACCAGGCCATCGGCCGGCCGATCCTCGGCGCGGCCGAACGCGTCGCGAGCCACGGCGCCGAGGCGCTCAGGGGCTTCGTCGCGGGTCACTATGGCCCCGGCCAGATGATCCTCGCCGCCGCCGGCGCCATCGACCACGACGAACTGGTGAAACTGGCCGAGGACCAGTTCGGCCACCTGCCGCCGCTGGCCATGCCGCATCCCGAACCCGCCCGCTTCAAGTGCGGCGAGCGGCGCGAGGTCAAGCGGCTGGAACAGGCGCATTTCGCCCTTGCGATCGAAGCCCCCGCCTTCCGCCACCGCGACGTCCACGCCGCGCAGATATTCGCCGGCATCCTCGGCGGCGGCATGTCCTCGCGCCTCTTCCAGAAGCTGCGCGAGGAGCGCGGCCTGTGCTACACGACCTTCGCCCAGGCCGGCGCGCATGACGATACCGGCGCGATCACCATCTATGCCGGCACCGGCGCGGGGCAGATCCGGGCGCTGGCCGAACTGACCATCGACGAGCTCCGCCGCGCCGCCGAGGACGTGACCGAGCCGGAACTGGCGCGGGCGCGGGCGCAGATGAAGGCGGGGCTCCTGATGGGGCTCGAGAGCCCGTCGGCGCGGGCCGAGCGGCTGGCGCGGATGCTGGCCATCTGGGACCGGGTGCCGAGCCTCGAGGAGACGGTCGAGAAGATCGACGCCGTCGATCTGGCCGCGATCCGCGCCTATGGCGAGCGCACCGCGACCGAGGCGCGCCTGGCGATGGCGCTCTACGGGCCGGTGAAACGCGCGCCCGAACTGGAGGCGCTGCGCGAAAGGCTCGTGCGTTGATGACGCTCTGGCCGTTTGTCCGGCGGCGGTCCAGCCTTGCCACCGAACGGCTGCTCCTGCGATTGCCCGAACACGCCGATTACCGCGCCTGGTCCGCCCTGCGCGAACAGAGCGCCGAGTTCCTGATCCCCTGGGAACCCGCCTGGTCGGCCGATCACCTGACCCGGCGGGCCTTCACCGCGCGCGTGCAATGGGCCGCGCGCGTGCATGCCAAGGGCTCGGCGCTGCCGCTCTTCCTGATCCGGCAGTCGGATGGCGCGCTCATCGGCGCGATCACGCTCGACCATATCCGCCGCGGCCCCAGCCAGGCCGGCACGATCGGCTACTGGATCGGCCAGCCCCATGCCCGGCAAGGCTTCATGCGCGAGGCGATCCGCGGCCTCGTCCATCACGCGTTCACCGTGCTGGATCTCAGCCGGATCGAGGCCGCCTGCCTGCCCGAGAACGTCGCCTCGCGCGGGGTGCTGGAGAAGTCGGGCTTCAAGTACGAGGGCGTGGCGCAGGCCTATCTGCAGATCAACGGCCGCTGGCGCAACCACGTCCTCTATGCCAACCTGCGCGCCGATCGGCGCGGGCGGACCGATGCCGGCTGAGGGGGCGCGATGCTGAATCCCGCCGAGGAGGCCTTTCTCGATGATCTCGCGGCGGCGCTGCCCGGGGGCACGCTGCGCGCGGCCGAGCCCCGGCACCTGGAAGAGCCGCGCGGCCGCTGGGCGGGCAGTGCCGGCGCGCTGGCCCTGCCGGGATCGGTCGAGGAGGTGGCCACGATCCTGCGCGCCGCCTGCGCCGGGCGCGTGCCGGTCGTGCCCTATGGCGGCGGCACCGGCCTCGTCGGCGGGCAGGTCGCGCCCGACCTGCCGGCGCCGTTGATCCTGTCGCTCGAACGGATGAACCGCATCCGCGATGTCGACGCCGCCGGCAACGTGCTCGTCGCCGAGGCGGGCTGCATCCTCGCCGAGGTGCAGGCGGCGGCCGAACGGGTGGGGCGGCTTTTCCCGCTCTCGCTTGCCTCCGAGGGCTCCGCGCGGATCGGCGGCCTCATGGCGACGAATGCCGGCGGAACGGGCGTCCTGCGCTGGGGCAATGCGCGCGACCTGTGCCTCGGGCTCGAGGTGGTGATGGCCGACGGGCGCATCTGGCACGGGCTCCGGCGGCTGAGGAAGAACAACATGGGCTACGACCTGCGCCACCTGATCATCGGCTCCGAGGGCACGCTCGGCGTGATCACGGCGGCCAGCCTGCGGCTGGTGCCGCGCCCGGCGCGCACGGGCGCGGCGCTGATTGTGGTGCGCGACCCCGCCGCCGCGCTCGAGTTGCTCGCCCGCGCCCAGGCGCGGCTCGGCGAGGGGATCTCGGCCTTCGAGCTGATCTCGGGCATGGGGCTACGGTTTCTGGCCGAGACGATGCCGCAGGTCCGCCAGCCCTTCGCCGCGCCGCCCGACTGGATGGTGCTGATCGATCTCGGCCTGCCCGCGGGGCTCGATCCCGAGGCGGCGCTGGCCGCGCTTTTCGAGGAGGCGGCCGGGGCGGGGCTCGCGGGCGACGGCGTGATCGCGAGTTCCGAGGCGCAGCGGGCCGAGTTCTGGGCGCTGCGCGAATCGATCCCCGAGGCGAACCGCAAGATCGGCGCCATCTCGAGCCACGACATCTCGGTGCCGATGGGCGCGGTGCCCGAGTTCCTTTCCCGCGCAGGGCCGGCGCTTGCCGCACTCGGCGGCTTCCGCGTCAACTGCTTCGGCCATCTGGGCGACGGCAACCTGCACTGGAACGTCTTCCCGCTCCCCGGCCGCAGCCGCGCCGATCACGAGCACGAGCGTGACGCGATCAAGACCTGCGTGCACGACCTCGTGCACGAGCTCGGCGGCTCGGTCAGCGCCGAGCACGGCATCGGCCGGCTGAAGGTCGCCGATCTGGAGCGCTACGGCGACCCGGTGGCGCTGGCGGCGATGCGGGCGATCAAGGCCGCGCTCGACCCCGTCGGCATCCTCAATCCGGGGGCGGTGTTGCGGGCGGAATAGGCGCGCGGCGATGCCTGCGCCGGGCGCCGGGGGCGCTGTCCGCGTCCGGGCGGGGCCGCGGGCTTCCCCGGGGTGCTCAGCGGTCGTCGGGGCGTTTGAGCGTGAAGGTCTCGCGCACCACGGTGTAGTCGCGATAGCCCAGCCGCGCGACCGGGTGGAAGCGGGTGATGTCGAAGATGCCGTCATTCAGGCAGTCGTCGCGCAGATGCACGCCGGTGACCTCGCCGATGACGAGGTAGTTGGCCGCCCCCGCCAGCCGGATGACCTGGCTCGCGCGGCATTCGAGCGCGGCCGGCGCGCCGGCCACGCGCGAACAGGCGATCGTCTCGCATTCGGCGCGGGCAAGACCGGTGAGCGCGAATTCGTCGGTCTCCTTCGGCCAGCCGCCCGAGGACTGGTTCATCGCCTCGATCATCGCCTCGGCGACGATGTTGACGCAGAAGACGCCGGACTCGCGGATATTCGCCACGCTGTCCTTGGTGCCCGCCCGGTCCGACTTGGCCCCGGTCGAGGCGAACATGACCTGCGGCGGCACATAGGCGACGGCGTTGAAGAAGGAATAGGGGGCGAGGTTCTCCGACCCGTCGGCGCCGCGGGTCGAGATCCAGCCGATGGGTCGCGGCGTGACGATGGCGTTGAACGGGTTGTGCGGCAGGCCGTGGCCCTCGGCGGGACGGTAGAACATGGTACCTCCAGAGGTTTGAACCCGACATAGGCCCGTGTTACGGCCGCTGCCAGCGAAAACGGGGGCCGAAACGGGGGCCGGTGTGGAACTGGGGCGGGAACGGGCCGAGGACTGGTGGGAGGTGGAGGCGCTCTACGACCTGTGCTTCGCGCCGGGCCGCGAGGCGCTCTCCTCCTACCGGCTGCGCGACGGGGTGGGGCCGGTGCCCGAGCTCTGCCTGTGGCTGCGCGACGAGACCGGCGCGCTGGTCGCGGCGATCCGCCACTGGCCGGTGCGGGTGGGCGGCGCGCCGGTGCTGCTGCTGGGGCCGGTCGCGGTGCACCCGACGCGGCAGGGCGAGGGGCTGGCGGGGCTCCTGATCCGCGAAAGCCTGGCGCGCGCCGCCGCGCTGGGATGGGCGCGGGTGCTCCTGGTCGGCGACGCGCCCTATTACGCGCGCTTCGGCTTCTCCCGGCTCGAAGGCGTCGAGATGCCGCCGCCGACCAACCCGGACCGCGTGCTGGGCCGGGAACTGACCCGGGGCGCCTGGGCGGGGGTGAGCGGGCAGGTGACCCGGTGGGTCGAGGCGGGCTCGTGAGGGCGGGCCGCGGTACGGATTCGGGGCGGAAAGGCGGGGCTGCTCAAATTTGAGCACGCGCGCAAGTCCCTGAGATACCAATGTTAGTCATAACAATTTAACCGGATCTTTACCCGGGATTCTGCCCTTTCCGGCCCCGCGCGCCCTCGCGAAAAGGCGCGGCGCCGGGGGGTCCGGGGGGCAGCGCCCCCCGGCCCGGCCCAACGCGAGGAAGGTTGTGCGGCACGCACAGCCTGACGAGGGGCGGGAGCACGCCCGTCACCCCGTGGCCGGGTTGGGGCGCAGGGCGGAACGCGGCGACGGCATGCCCAACCCGGCGGGTCGTCCGGTGCCTCACGGTCTGAAGCGGCCGGCGCGGTAGGGGGCAAGCTCGATCCCGGCGCGGCGGCCGGCGACCAGGTCGGCGACGATCGCGGCGGTGCGCGGGGCGAGCGTCAGGCCCAGATGGCCGTGGCCGAAGGCGAAGACCGCGTCCGGTGCGCGCGGCGCCGGGCCGATCACCGGCAGGCTGTCGGGCAGCAAGGGGCGCAGGCCCATCCAGCGCCGCGCCGGCGCGGGCAGGTCGGGGAAGAGGTCGCGCACGCCCGCCTCGATCCGCGCCCAGCGACGGGTCGAGGGCAGCGCGTCGCGCCCGCCAAGCTCGACCGTGCCGGCGGCCCGCAGCCGTCCCGCCATCGGCACGAGGTAGAACCCCTGCCGCACCGGGCAGATCGGGCGGGCGACGGGCATCGCGCCGGCGTCGAGGTCGTATTCGACATGATAGCCGCGCTCGGTATCGAGCGGGATGCACGAACCCAGCATGCGGGCGAGGTCGCGCGACCAGGCGCCGGCGGCGAGGACCAGCCTTTCGCTCCGCAGTCCGGTGCCGTTGTCGAGCCCCAGCCGCCAGCCGCTCCGTTCGCGCGCGAGCCCGGTGACCCGCGCCTCGAGCCGCCCGACGCCCAGCCGGGCGGCGAGCTTCTGCATGCGCTCGAGCATCGCGCCGGGATCGCGCAGCGCCAGCGTGCCGGGGAAACGGGCGGCGCCGGCGAAGCGGCCGGCGGGAAGGCCGGGTTCGAGCCCTGCGATCTCGTCGGCGCCGAGGATCTCGACCGTGGCGCCGAGCGCGCGGCGCGCCGCCATCTGCCGCCGCGCAGCATCGAGTTCGCGCGCGGTTTCGTAGACATAGGCGGCACCCGTCGGGCGCAGCAGGTCGCTTGCGCCGAGCCGTGCGGCCAGCGCCTGCCAGGCCGCGCCGGCGCCGGTGAGCAGCGGGACGAGCGCGCGGGCGTTGCGCCGGGCGGGGCCGGGCAGCGACTGCAGCGCGAAACGCGCGAGCCAGGGAACGAGCCGTAGCGCCGAGGGGCGGTGGATGGCGAGCGGGCTCTCGGCATCGAAGAGGAGCCGCGGCAGGTCGCGCAGCACCGCCGGCGTGCCGATGGGCTCGACGGCGTATTCGGCGATGGTGCCGGCATTGCCCGTCGAGGCCGCGTGCGGCGCCTCGGCCGGCGCGATCAGGGTGACGGCGTGCCCCTCCTCGGCCAGGCGCAGGGCGCAGCTCGTGCCGATGATCCCGGCGCCGATGACCGCGATCTCGGCCACCTCAGTAGCCCGCGCCCCGGTCGACGACATGCAGGAGCGGCTCGCCGGCAAGGCCGCGGCGGATGTTCCCGGCGATCACGCGCGCGGCGCTGTCGGGCCGGGTCTCGGCGGCGATGTGCGGGGTGATGGTAACGCGCGGATGGCTCCAGTAGGGATGCTCGGCGGGCAATGGCTCGGTGCGGAAGACATCGAGCGTCGCATGGCCGACATGGCCCGAGCCAAGCGCGCCCAGGAGCGCCTCGTCGTCGATCAGGCTGCCGCGGCCGGGGTTGATGATCGCCGCGCCGATCGGCAGGAGCGCGAGCCGGTGCGCGTCGAGCAGGTTCTCGGTCGCCGGCGTCGCCGGCAGGAGCGTGACGACGATGCCGGCGCGGCGCAGGACCTGTTCGAGCCCGTCCTCGCCGTGATGGCAGTCGATCCCGTCGAGCGTCTTCGGCGTCCGGCTCCAGCCGAGGACCGGAAAGCCGAGCCCGGCGAGTGCCCGGGCGCAGGCCGCGCCGAGCGCGCCGAGGCCGAGCATGGCGACCGGACGCTCGGAGGCCAGGGGCGGGACGACCGGGTTCCAGTGGCCGTTCTGCGCCGCCAGGATCGCGTCGAGGCCCAGATGGTAGCGCAGCGCGTGCCCGGTGACGTATTCGACCATGCCCTGGGTCAGCCCCGGATCGACCATGCGGCACAGCGGCTGGGTCAGGGTCCGGTTGCCGACGATCCGCTCGACCCCGGCCCAGAGGCTGAGAACGGCGCGGCAGCGCGTGAAGGGGGTGAAATCCGCCGGCGTGTCGCCCGAGGGGGCGTAGATGATGAAATCCACCGTCTCGGGCGCGGCCGAGGTGGCAAGCTCGGCCTCGATCCCGGCCTCGGAGAGCGCGCGGCGCAGCGGCGCCTCCCAGTGCGGCCAGCGCGCGGCACCGCCGGCGAAGAGGATCGTGGCGGTCATCCGCGCTCCCTTGGTCGGTGGATGCAGGCCGACTGCACGAGGCCGAAGCCGATCAGGATCATCAGCATCGCCGAGCCGCCGAAGGAAACCAGCGGCAGGGGCACGCCGACAACCGGCGCGAGGCCCATGACCATCGCCATGTTGACCGCGAAATAGAGAAAGAAGTTGCCGGCGACGCCGAGGATCAGGAGCGTGGCGAAGCGCGAGCGGCTTTGCAGCGCGGCGACGACGCAGACGATCAGGATGGCGAGGTAGAGGACAAGGAGCGACACCCCGCCGACGAAGCCGAATTCCTCGGCCAGCGTGGTGAAGATGAAGTCGGTGTGCTTCTCGGGCAGGAAGTTGAGCCGCGACTGCGTGCCCTGCATGAAGCCGCGCCCCGACCAGCCGCCCGAGCCGAGCGCGATCATCGCCTGGTTGATGTGGTAGCCGGCGCCGAGCGGGTCGAGCGTCGGGTCGAGGAAGCTGTCGATGCGGCGGTACTGGTAGTCCTTGAGCAACTGCCACTCGGTCCCGCGCGAGGCGATGACGGCGGCGACGAGCCCGCCGCCGGCGGCGAGGAGCGCGCCGAAATACCACAGGCTGACCCCGGCGAAGAACATCACCAGCCCGCCGCCGCCGAGGATCAGGAGCGCGGTGCCGAGATCGGGCTGGCGCAGGACCAGCCCGGCGGGAACGAGGATCATGGCGACGGCGACGACGACCCAGAAGGGATGCGAGGTGCGGCGGATGTCGAGCCAGTCGTAGAAGGCCGCCATCGCCAGGATCACCGTGATCTTGGCCATCTCGGAGGGTTGCAGGCGGACCGGGCCGAGTTCGAGCCAGCGTTTCGCGCCCATGCCGACCGAGCCGAAGAACTCGACCCCGAGAAGCAGCAGGACCGAGACTGCATAGGCGAGCCCGGCCATCGAGCGCCAGAACCAGAGCGGCACGAAGGCGATGGCGAACATCAGCACGAGGCCGATGGCGAAGCGCTTGATCTGCGGCTCGGCCCAGGGCTCGAGCCGGCCGCCGGCGACCGAGTAGAGCATCAGGAAACCGACCGCGGCGACGGCGCAGAGCAGGATCACCAGCGCCCAGTTGACGTAGAGGATCTTCCTCACGCCGGTGGGGACGATCTTGATATTGTATTCGAGATAGCTCATGCGCGGCCTCGACCGCCGGCGGGGCCGGTCTGCGGACCGATCTTCTCGGCGATCTCGCGCAGCATCGTCTCGATGCGGTTGCGCTGCGGCTGCGGATAGGCCTCGATCGGCGGCAGGCCGCCCGCCTGTGCGGCGAGGATCACGTCGCGTCCGACCGGCGCCGCGGCCGAGGAGCCGCCGCCGCCGTGTTCGACGACGACGCTGACGGCGTAGCGCGGCGCGGACTCGGGGGCGTAGCAGACGAAGAGCGCGTGGTTGCGCCGGTTCCAGGGCAGCTGCTCCTGGCGGCGCACACCGGCGGCGCGTTCGGCGGCGGTGATCGAGAAGACCTGGCTGGTGCCGGTCTTGCCGGCCATGCGCATCTCGGCCTCGACGATGCGCGAGGAATAGGCGGTGCCGCGCTGGTGGTTGGTGCATTCCCACATGCCGCGACGGATCAGGTTCAGCGTCGCGTTCGACAGCCCGAGCGGCGGCGCCTCGGGCATCGGCGCCTCGACGCCGTCGACGGAATGGACGAGGCGCGGGACGATGTCGCGGTTGGTGGCCAGCCGCGCGGTCATCACCGCAAGCTGCAGGGGCGTCGAGAGGACGAAGCCCTGGCCGATCGCGGCGTTCACCGTGTCGCCGACCAGCCATTCGGCACCGCGCCGCGCCCGCTTCCAGTCGCGCGACGGGTTGAGCCCCGCCGACATCGCCGAGACGGGAATGTCGAAGCGATGGCCCATGCCCAGCTTCTCGGCCATCGCGTACATCCGGTCGATCCCGCAGCGCTGCGCCATCTCGTAGAAATAGACGTCGCAGGATTCCGACATCGCCGAGACGAGGTTCATCCGCCCGTGGCCGCCGCGCCGCCAGCAATGGAAACGGCGGCCTGCCACGTCCCGGTGGCCGGGGCAGAAGACACGCTCGTCGGGCGAGGCGAGCCCGGCCTCGAAGGCGGCAAGCGCGGTGATCATCTTGTAGGTCGAGCCCGGCGGATAGGCGCCCTGCACCGCCTTGTTCGACATCGGCCGGTACTTGTTCTCGCGCAGGAGGTTGAAATCGGAGACCGAGATGCCGCGGACGAAGAGGTTGGGATCGAAGGACGGGGCCGAGACCAGCGCCAGCACGTTGCCGGTGGGGATCTCGAGCACGGCCACGGCCGCGCTCTCGCCCTCGAGACGCGCGAGCGTGAAGGCCTGCAGGTCGCGGTCGAGCGTGAGCTGCACGTCGAGCCCGGCGTCGCCCTCCTGCCGGTCGAGCTCGCGCATCTCGCGCCCGAGCGCGTTGACCTCGACCCGGCGATGCCCGGCGGTGCCGCGCAGCGCGTCCTC
>SLPP01000293.1 GCA_007131945.1 Paracoccaceae bacterium
GGGCGGCGGCGTTCTGGGCGATGGTCGGCGCGAGCGTGGCCGCGGCGCTCGCCGCGGCGCAGCTCGGCGCGGAGTTCCTCTTCGACCAGCCGCAGCCGACCGTGACCGCGACGCTCTTGCTCGCCGATCTCGTGGCCGTCCTTGCGCTGGTCCTGGCGCTCTCGCTTCTCGTCGCCTGGCTTGCGCCGGGCTGGAGCCTCGGCCGCCGCCTGCACCACAGCGCCTTCGCGCTGGCGCTGGCCGGGCTCGCGGGGCTCATGTTCCGCTGGGGCCTCGCCTTCGGCGGGCCGGTATGACACGGGCCGAACGCGGGCGGCTGAAGCCGGAAGCCGGCTGCCGGGCGCGGTTGCGCATGGTCTCGCCCTTGGAGTTTGATGTTGCATTTTCCATGTTTAATTTCATAATTCGACACCAAGTCTCGCGATTCGATCCGATCGGGTCACAATGCATCTGGAGCGGCTGATCACGATCCTGGAGATCATTGCCGTGGCAGGACGGCCCGTTTCGGCGGTCGAGATCCAGAAGGCGACCGGTTTTCCCAAGCCGACCTGTTACAGGCTGCTTCAGACGCTTCTGGATCGGGGCCTGGTCGAGACGCCCTCCGGGGACGGGCGCACGGTGATCGGCGAGCGTCTGATCCGGATCGCGCTGCTCGGGAGATCGGATGTGGATGTGCGGCGCGCCGCGGCGCCGTTGCTCAGGGCGGCGGCGGTGCGGTTCAACGAGACCGTGTTCCTGGCCCGGTTCCGCAACGGCCAGGTCGAGATCATCCATGTCGAAACCCCCGACGACCCTTCCCGCGCCTTCATTCACCCCGGTCTGGGCGTGCGGCCGATGCATGCCTGTTCCTGTTCCAAGGCGATCGCCGCCTTTGCCGAGCCCGAATTTCAGGCCAGCATCATCAACGGCAGCCTGAAAGCCTATACCGAACATACCAAGACGACCGAGGCCGAGTTGCGCGCCGATTTCGCCCGGATCAGGGAGCGCGGCTTCGCCGATTGCGATCAGGAGATCGACGTCGGGATCGCCAGCGTCGCGGCCCCGGTGTCGATCGGCAGGATCGGCGCGATCTTCAGCGTCGGGGCCGTGGGGCCGATCCGGCGCTTCGTGGCGGTGCGTCGGAGCGAGATCGGGCGGGATCTGATAGACCTGGCCAGCCGCGTGAGCGGCGCCATTCAACTGTGCAATGTGGCCGAGGTGTAAGGAGGCACCGGCCGCCCTGCGAAGAAGAGAGGATTTCAGCCTGGCCCGGCATGGGCCGCATCACTTCAGGGAGGACGACATGAACCTGCGACCAGACCCGACATTTCACGCCACGGCCCAGCTTGCCATGCAGGCACCGGTGGAAACCTATGGCTTTGTCGTGATGCTCAGCCCCGACGGGTCGCAGCCCGACGGGCTGGCCACCGTGGACCTGGACCCGAAATCCGACACCTTCGGCAAAGTCGTCAAGACGCTGGTCATGCCCAACAAGGGCGACGAGTTTCACCATTTCGGCTGGAATGCCTGCTCATCCGCGCTGTCACCCCTGTCGGGCCACGCGTTTCTGGAGCGTCGGTACCTGATCGTGCCGGGCATCCGGTCGTCGCGCATCTACGTGATCGACGTGAAGGATCCGATGGAGCCGAAGATCCACAAGATCATCGAGCCCGAGGAGGTTCTGGCCAAGACCGGCTATTCGCGCCCCCATACCATCCATTGCGGGCCGGAAGGGATCTATGTCTCGACCCTGGGCGGGGGCGGCGCGGACGGCATGGACGGGCCGCCGGGCATCTTCATCATGGATTGCGAGACCTTCGAGATCATCGGCCGCTACGAGATCGACCGCGGCAAGCAGGAGAAGCATTACGATTTCTGGTGGAACCTGCCGCAGGACTACATGGTGAGTTCGGAATGGGCGCTGCCGCCGCAGTTCGAGGACGGGCTGGTGCCCGAGGAGTTGCTGTCCAACAAGTACGGCCATTCGATCCATTTCTGGGACCTGCGCAGGCGCAAGAACGTCCAGACGATCGACTTCGGCGAGAACTACCAGATGGCGCTGGAAATCCGGCCGGCGCATGACCCGAAGAAATCCCACGGGTTCTGCGGCGTGGTCGTGGACACGACCAATCTGCAGGGCGCGATCTTCACCTGGTGGCGGGGCGAGGACGGGACCTGGCAGGCGAAGAAGACCATCACCATCGACCCGCGCCCCGAGGACCCCGCGAACCTGCCGCCGCTGCTGCAGGGCTTCGGCGCGGTGCCGCCGCTGATCACCGATATCGATCTCAGCCTCGATGACCGGTTCCTCTACGTTTCCTGCTGGGGGCTGGGCGAGATGCACCAGTATGACGTCTCGGACCCGATGAACCCGGTCCTGACCGGCAAGGTCGAGCTGGGCGGCATCGGGCGCGGCACGAAACACCCGAACGGTGGCGAATACGCCTTCGGCCCGCAGATGGTCGAGGTCAGCCGGGACGGCAAGCGCGTCTACTGGACCAATTCGCTCTACTCGACCTGGGACAACCAGTTCTATCCCGGGCAGGACGGGGGGCAGATGGTGATGGCCCATGTCGGCGAGAATGGCGGCCTGACGCTGGATAATGACTTCTACGTCACCTTCCCCGAAGGCTACCGGGCGCATCAGATCCGGCTGGAGGGAGGGGACTGTTCGACCGACAGCTTCTGCTATCCCAACGTCTGAATGCCACTCGATGCAAGCACGGTGACGGCCCTCTGGGGGGCCGTCGTCCTGTCCGGGATCTATCACGGCGTCAATCCCGGCATGGGATGGCCGCTCGCGGTGTCCGCGGGGCTGATGGTGGGGCGGCACCGGGCGATGGCCTATGCCATCCTGGCGCTGGCCTTCGGGCATCTGCTGGCGATGCTGGCGATCCTGCTGCCCTTCTCGATGATGACCGCCCTGATCCACTGGGAAACCGAGCTGCGCGTCGGCGCCGGCGGGCTGGTGGTTGCGGTGGGCCTCTACCTGCTGATCAATCGCCGGCACCCGCGCTTCCTGGCGCGGGTCGCCCCCTCGCGCCTGGTTCTGTGGTCGTTCCTGGCAGCGATGGCGCATGGGGCCGGTCTGATGCTGGTGCCGATCTATCTTGGCATCTGCGGCACCGATCCGGGCGATGGCGGACACGAGGCCGCGCGGGATCTGATGGGGCAGAACGTGGCGTCGGCCTTCTTCGTGGCGCTGGCGCACACATCGGCCATGACCATCGCCGGCGGCGTCATCGCCGCGGTGATCTACCTCTATCTCGGGTTGAAATTCCTCTCCCGCACATGGTTCAACCTGGATATCGTCTGGGCATCGAGCCTGATCCTGGTTGGCGCGTTCGGGATCTACTTCGCGCTCGGCGGCCATTGATCGCACCGAGAAACGGCGGTCGCGGTTACCTGAAACCAAGCGGCTGCGGGCGTGCGCCGCCGGATCGGGCGGACAGGTCGCAACCGCGATCGACGCGCGCCGGGATTCGCATGGCGACCGGGGCGCAACAGGCCAAGGCCCCGAAGACGCGCGGTCCCCACCAGGAAACCGAAAGACGCCCTCCGCGCACGGGTCTTTCGACCGGATGCGGCGCCCCGGCCTTCACCCTCCGCGCGGGCGCACGCGGGCGCCGTCTTCCAGCGCCGAGGGCGGGTAGAGGACGACCTGCGCGTCGGCGTCGAGCCCGCCGACAAGCTCGGCCTGGCCGCCGGACGGGTGGCCGATCTCGACCGGGGTGAGCGCGGCGCGGCCGTTCTCGACCGCGAAGACCGCCCAGCCGCCGCCGTGCCGGAAGAGCGCCGCCTGCGGCAGCTGCAACACCTCCTCGCCCTCCCACAGGACGACCCGGACATGGACGCGGAACCGGTCGCCCAGCCCCGCGCGTTCCTCGGCCGGGGTGACGAAATCGAGCCGCAGCCGCACGCGCTGCTCCTCGATGCCGAGCGCCGAGACGCGGGTGAAGGCCGCCGGCTCGACCCGGCGCACCTGCGCCTCCAGGAGCCCCTCGCCGCCCCAGCGATCGACCAGCGCCCGCGCCCCGGGCGGCACGCGCACCGCGTCCGAGGAGAGAAGGTCGAGCTCGATCTCCAGATCGCCCAGATCGCCGAGAACCAGAAGCGGGCCGCCCGCCTGCACCAGCCGGGCGGAAAGATCCGTCACCTCGAGCACGGTGCCGGTCTGCGGCGCGACGATCTCGACGCAGCAGCCGCCGGGCTCGCCACCGGGCTGGAACCGCGATTCGGGCCCGACGAGCTGGGCCCGGGCGCGGGCCAGCGTCGCGCGGTGCAGGTCGAGCTCGGACTGCGCCGCGACGAGGCCCTGCCGCGCGGCGACGTGCTCGGCCTCGATATCCTCGAGCATCCGGCGCGGGATGGTGCCGCGCTCGGCCAGCGCCTCGCTGCGCGCCAGCTGGGTCGTCGCGTGATCCAGCGTCGAGCGGGCGCGCTCGACATTGGCCTCGGCGAGCCGCACGGCGGCCTCGGCCTCGACCACCGCGGCCTCGGCCTGCAGGCGGGTGCGCACGTCGAGAAGCGCCGGATCGGCGGGCTGGATCACGGCGAGGATCGTCTCGCCCTCGCGCACCGCGTCGCCCACCTGCACCGGCGAGCGGGTGGTCATGCCGGTGATCGGCGCGGTGATCGCATAGGGCTCGCGCACCCGCGTGATGCCCTCGGCGGCGACGGTCACCTGCAGCGGCCCGCGCGTGACCTCGGCCATGTCGACGGCGGTGGGTTCGGGCCATACCGCCCAGACGAAGGCACCGGCCAGCACCGCCGCCCCCGCCGTGATTCCGATCGTGCGCAGCTTTGCCATCGCGGTCTCCTACTGTCTTGCCTTGAGCGCCGTGGCGAGTTCCACCCGGTCGAGCCGCCGGCGCACCATGAGCGCGGCGACGAGGCTCGCCAGCACCACCACCGCCGCCGCCGCCGCATAGGTCCGGCGCGAGATCAGGAGCGGGATCTGCACGACATCGGTCGACACCGCCTCGATCATGCCGGCGGCGAACCAGCCACCGAGGAACCAGCCGATCGGCACCGCCAGCAGCGACAGCAGCATCATCTCGCCGACCAGCACGAAGCCGACCTCGCCGCGGGTGAAGCCCATCACGCGCAGGCTCGCCAGTTCGTGGCTGCGTTCGGCAAGCTGGATGCGCGCGGCGTTGTAGACCACCCCGATCGCGATCAGCACGCCGATCACCGTGTAGATCGCCACCATCGTCAGGAGGTTCTCGCCCAGCGATTCGTCGAACTGCCGGCGCACCTCGCTCCAGTCGGTCAGGCTGGCGACCGCCGGGGTGCGCTTGATCTGGGCGTGAAGGGCGGACATCGCGTCGGTATCGACCAAAAGATGGATCTGGTTGACCTGCGGCGCCAGGCGCAGCGCGGAAAAGAGCGCGGGCGCGCCGATATGCGCCTCCTGCCCGAGGCTCTGGTGGATCACCGCGGCGACCGGCAGGTCCAGCACCTCGCGCGGGGCGGCGAGAAGCTCCACCCGCAGACGGTCGCCGGGGCCGACATCCAGCGCGCGCGCGAGCAGCGCCGGCAGCACCAGCCCCTCGGCCGGCAGCGCCACGGCGCCGCGCTCGTCATCCATCAGGCGCGACAGTTCGGCGCCCGCGAAATGGCCCTGCAGCGCGCTGAGCCGGTCGCGATGGCCATTGACCAGCCGCACCGGCACGGCATAGGCGCCCTCGACCTTGCGCACCCCGGGCAGGGCCAGCGCGTCGTCGAGCACCGACAGCGTCTGCGCCTGGTTCAGGGTCAGCGTGACCTGCTGGCGGTTGCCCTGGCCGAAGACGCTGTCGGTCATCACCTCCATCGCGTCGAAGAAGAAGTAGGAGGCGACCAGCACCGCGATCGAGGCCGAGACGCCGAAGAGCGTGATAGCCGCCCGCGCCGGCCAGCGCAGGATCGAGCGCAGGATCATCATGCTGGTCTGGCGCAGGCGCAGCCCGTAGATCAGCCGGTCGAGCCAGCCGCGGGTGAAGACCGGCGGCGCCGGCGGCGACATCGCCTCGGCCGGCGGCAGGCGCAGGGCGGCAAGCACCGCGCGCATCGCGCCCAGAAGCACCGCCGCCAGGCCGAGGACCGCCGAGATCACCACCGCGGCGATGTTGAAATCGCGCAGCACGAAGGGAAAGCGGAAGAAATCGCCGTAAAGCGCCAGCATGCCGTTCCTCAGCCACCAGCCGGCACCCCAGCCCAGCACCAGGCCCATCACGCCGATCAGCGCCGCGAGCTTGAGATAATGCACCGCCACCTCGGCGCGGGTGTAGCCCACCGCGCGCATCAGCCCGATCTGCGGCCGCTCGATGCCGATCAGCCGGCCGAGCACCATGTTGACGAGGAAGGCCGCGACGATCAGGAACACCGGCGGCATGAACAGCGCCAGCCCGGCCAGCTGTTCGAGCTCGCTGTCGAGGAAGGCGTGCGATTCCTGCCGGTCGCGGCCGAAGGCGCCGGTGCCGCCATAGGGGTCGAGCAGCCGGTCGAGCGCATCGATGACCGCGCGTTCGTCGGCGCCGCGGGTCAGCGTCAGCGCGACGTCGTTCATCGCCCCGTCCATGCCCTTGGCGCTGGCCGCGGCGGCCTCGTTCATCCAGATCAGGCCGAAGCGGCGGTCGTCGGGCATGAAGGTGCCCGGCGCCATCGTGTAGATGAATTCGGGCGAAAGCGCCCAGCCGGTGACGGTGAGCTCGCGCAGCTGGCCGTCGAAGATGCCCCTGAAGCTGCTGCCGGGCACTAGATCATGCGCCTCGCCGAAGGGCTCGTTGATCAGCACCTCCTCGGGGCGGACCGGGTCGGGCATGCGGCCGGTGCGCAGGAGCGGCAGGTTGAGGATCGCCCCTCCCTCGGCGGGCAGCGAGACGACCCTGGCGGTCGCCGGTTCCTCCATCCCCGCGATGTCGAGCACGGCGTGAAAGGCGATACGACCCTCGGCCAGGGCGACGCCGTCGATGGCGGCGATCTCCGGCAGCAGCGCGCGCGGCGCGCGCGTAGCCTGGGCGAAAACGTCGGCGAAGCGGAAGCGTTCGTAATAGGCCGCACGCGTCTGTTCCAGCGAGCGCTGCGTGCCCTGCGCGGCGACCATCAGCATGATCCCGCAAGCAAGGACCAGCGCGATGGCGAGCGCCTGCGCCCAGATCAGGCGCAGATCGCGCAACAGCTTGCGGTCGAGCGCCCTCACCACGACACCTCGGACGGCGCGATGCGCTCGGGGTTGGGCTCGTCGCGCACGACCTTGCCGTCGGCCAGCACGACGACGCGTTCGGCGATACGCTGGATATCGGCATTGTGCGTGATCAGGATCGTCGCCGTGCCGAGGTCGCGATTGACCTCGTCGAGCGCCTCCAGGACCTTGATGCCGGTCTTGCTGTCGAGCGCGCCGGTCGGCTCGTCGCACAGAAGCAGTTCGGGCCGCTTGGCGATGGCGCGGGCGATGGCGACGCGCTGCTGCTCGCCGCCGGAAAGCTCGGCCGGGAAATGGTCCATCCGGTGGGCGAGGCCGGCGCGTTCCAGCGCCTCTTCGGGAGACATCGGATTTTTCGCAATCTCGGTGACCAGCGCGACGTTCTCGCGGGCGGTCAGGCTGGGGACGAGGTTGTAGAACTGAAAGACGAAGCCGACATGGTCGCGCCGGAAAGCGGTCAGGCGGGTGTCGCTCACCCGCGTCAGGTCCTGGTCACGGAAGAAGACGCGGCCCTGCGTCGGCTGGTCGAGCCCGCCGAGGATGTTCAGAAGCGTCGACTTGCCCGAGCCCGAGGCGCCGAGCAGCACCATCATCTCGCCCTCGTGGAGCGCGAGATCGACGCCGCGCAGGGCGTGCACCTCGACGGTGCCGGTGCGGAACACCCGCGTCACCCCTTCGACGCGCAGAACCGCCGAACGCGTGATGGACTCGTCGCGCATGTGGCCTCCTAGCCGAACGGAACCGTGCGGTCCTTGATGCAGCGCAAGGACCAGCGCGGCGCCATCCGGTGGTCCCGACGTACGACGCATCCGCGATTCGCGCAACAGGTCCGCGCGAGATCTGGTGTCGCGCGACGTGCTCGACGCAACATTTGCGTGTCTGCGGGACGATAGTTCAAATGCCTTGAAATTCCGGACTTTTCCGCCGCGATCTGCTGTGCTAGCCTTCTCCGCATGAAAAGCCCCGCGTCAGATCGGGGTATCCGAGGCAAGGACAGGCAAGGTGGCAGCGCTTTTCCGGCGTCCGTTCCATCATGGCGGCTTCGCGGCCGTGGCGATGCTCTGGCTCGTGGCGGCGCTGATGCTGCCGGCCGCCCGCGTCGCGGCGGCGCCCTTCGCGGCGGTGGTGATGGATGCCCGCTCGGGCGAGATCCTGCATTCGGTGAACGACCGCACCCGCCTGCATCCCGCCTCGCTGACCAAGATGATGACGATCTACATCGCCTTCGAGGCGGTGCAGAACGGCGAGATCGGGCTTGACACGCAGGTCACGATCAGCCGCCGCGCGGCCGCCGAGGTGCCGTCGCGCCTGGGCCTGCGGGCGGGTCAGCGCATCGCCTTCCGGCACCTGATCCGCGGCGCCGCGCTGCGCTCGGGCAACGACGCGGCGACGGCGATCGCCGAGGCGGTCTCGGGCTCGGTCGAGGCCTTCGCCCAGCGGATGAACCGCACCGCCGCGGCGATCGGCATGACGCAGACCACCTTCCGCAATGCCCACGGCCTGACCCAGGCGGGGCACCTGTCCACCGCACGCGACATGACGATCCTCGGCCGGCAGCTCTATTTCGACTACCCGCAATACTACAATCTCTTCTCGCGACGCAGCGAGCATGCCGGGGTCGGCCACATCCGCAACACCAACTGGCGCTTCCTCGACGGCTATCGCGGCGCCGACGGGATCAAGACCGGCTTCACCCGCGCCGCCGGCTACAACCTGACCGCCTCGGCGCAGCGCGACGGCCGGCACGTCATCGTCACCGTCTTCGGCGGGCGCTCGACGATCGACCGGCACAACCGGATCGTCGAGTTGATGGATCGCGGCTTCAGGCAGGCGCCGGCGCGGGTGGCGGTGCGCCGGCCGCCGCCGCCCGACTACTCGCGCACCCAGCCGGTCGTCGTCGCCGAGGGCGCCGGCCGCAGCGGCCAGAGCGCGGCGCGCGTCGTCCGCCTGCAGCCGGCGCCATCGCGCAGCCCCGTGCCGCAGCGCCGGCCTGGCGCCGAGGGGCCGGATGTCACCGACGCGCTCATCGCCGGCCTGCAGAGCGGGATCAGCGAGGCGCTGGCCGCCGCCGCCGAGCCCGAGGCCGCGTCACCCGATGTCGAGGCCCCCGCGACCGAAGCGGCGCTGCAGGCGGCGCTCGCCGCGGCACCGGAAAGCACACCGCCACCGCCGCCACGGCCGATCGCCGAGGAGATGCAGGTCGCCTCGGCCGCCGAGGCGCGCGCCGAGAGCGTCGAAAACGTCGAGAGCGACCTCGCCGAGGCCGAGGCCGCGGGCTTCAGCGTCATCGACGCCGAAACCTATGCCGCGCTGACCGGCGAGGAGGCCGCGCCCGGCTTCGACGGCCCGACTCCGGATGCCGGGCACGCGGCCGATATCCCGGCCAGCGCGCTTGCCGCCGCCGGGCCCGAGCCCCGGCCCGACAGCCTCGCGCCCGAGACCGTCGCATCCGAGACCCTCGTATCCGAGACCGTCGCGCCCGAGATCGAGA
>SLPP01000351.1 GCA_007131945.1 Paracoccaceae bacterium
CGAGGCGCTGGAACCGCGCCTCGCCCAGAAGCGAGGGCGTGCGGCCGCCCTGGGCGAACCAGCTCTGCGCGATGACCACGGTCATGCCGGCGGCGAGGAAGTTGAGCGCGACGCCCGAGATGAGCTGGTTGCCGCGGAAGGTGATCGAGGCGATGCCGTGGATCAGCGAGAAAACCACCGCCGAGAGGATGCCGACCCCGAGCCCGATCCAGGCCGAGCCGGTGTAATGCGCGTAGGCCGCCGAGAAGAAGGCCGAGATCAGGAGCTTGCCCTCGAGCCCGATGTCGAAGATACCGGCGCGCTCGGAAAAGAGCCCGGCAAGGCAGGCGAAGAGGAGCGGCGTCGCCAGCCGCAGCGTCGAGTCGAGGATCTGGACGACGGTGCCGAGATCCATCAGCGCCGCCCGCGGATCGCCACATAGGCCGCGGTGAGCGGCGCGCGCACCATGTTGTCCAGCGCGCCGGTGAACAGGATCACCAGCGCCTGGATGATGACGATCATCTCGCGCGGGATCGAGGTCTCGATGGCAAGCTCGGACCCGCCCTGGAAAAGGAAGCCGAAAAGGAGCGCGGCGGGGATGATCCCGAACGGGTGCGAGCGGCCCATCAGCGCCACCGCGATGCCGATGAAGCCCGCCCCTTCGACCGCGTTCATCACCAGCCGCTGCGGCCCGCCCATGACCGAATTGACCGCCATCATGCCGGCGAGCGCGCCCGAGATCAGCATGGCCAGCATGATGATCCTGACCGAGGAGATGCCGGCGTAATGCGCCGCCGGCTCGCTCTGCCCGAAGGCGCGGATGGAAAAGCCCAGCCGCGTGCGCCAGAGCATGACCCAGGCGAGGAAACAGGCCAGCAGGGCGACGAACAGCATCACGTTGGCCGGCCCCGAGCGCGAGAACTCGATGCCGATGGGCTCGAGGATATCGGCCAGCCGCGGCAGGCGGATCGTGTTCGGAAACCGCGCCGTCGCCGGGTCCATCGAGCCCTGCGGGCGCAGGACGTGGCTGAGGAGGTAGTTGAGAAGCGAGAAGGCGATGAAGTTGAACATGATCGTCGTGATCACGATATGGCTGCCGCGTTTCGCCTGCAGGTAGCCCGGGATCGCCGCCCAGGCGGCGCCGAAAAGCGCCGAGGCGAAGAGCGCGGCCACGATCGCCGTCCACCAGTTGGGCCAGGGAACGAAGAGCAGCACCAGCGCGACGCCGAGCCCACCCAGCATCGCCTGCCCCTCGCCGCCGATGTTGAAGAGCCGCGCCTGGAAGGCGATCGAGACGGCAAGCCCGGTGAGCAGGAAGTTGGTGCTGTAGTAGAGCGTGTAGCCCCAGCCATAGGTCGAGCCGAGCGCGCCCTGGACCATCAGCCGCGTCGCCTCCCACGGGTCCTCGCCGATCGCCAGGATCACCAGCGCCGAGATCGCGAAGGCGATGACGAGCGAGATCAGCGGCACCAGCGTCACATCCGCCCAGTGCGGCAGCCGGCGCGCGCTCATGCCGCCACTCCGGTCACGCCGGCCATCAGCAGGCCCAGCTCGCGGGCATCGGTCTGATCGGGCAGCCGTTCGCCCATGATCCGGCCGTCGAACATCACCGCGATCCGGTCGGAAAGCGACAGGATCTCGTCAAGCTCCACCGAGACGAGCAGGATCGCCTTGCCCGCGTCGCGCAGCGCGATGAGCTGCCGGTGGATGAACTCGATCGCGCCGATATCGACGCCGCGCGTCGGCTGGCCGACCAGAAGCAGGTCGGGGTTGCGCTCCATCTCGCGGGCGAGGACGATCTTCTGCTGGTTGCCGCCCGAGAAGCTCTCGGCGGACAGCCAGCAGTTCGGCGGGCGCACGTCGAAACGCTCCATCTTGCCGCGCGCATCGGTGCGGATCGCGTCGTTGTCCATCAGGAGCGCGTTCTTCTGGTATTCCGGCGCGTGGTGATAGCCGAAGGCGATGTTCTCCCAGGCGGTGAAGTTCAGCACCAGCCCGCAGCGGTGGCGGTTTTCGTGCACGTGTCCGATCGAGCGCTTGCGCCGGGCATGCGCGTCGTCGTGGCGCAACCTCAGATCCAGCGTCTGGCCATTCACCGTCACCGTGCCCTCGCCGGGGATCATGCCGGCCAGCACCTCGAGGAGCTCCGACTGCCCGTTGCCGGCCACCCCGGCGATTCCGAGGATCTCGCCGGCGCGGATATCGAGGTCGATGCCGCGCAGCCGCTCGACCCCGTGGCGATCGACGACGCGCAGCCCGCGCGCCTGCAGCACCACCGGTCCCGGCGTCGCCGGCGTCTTCTCGACCCTGAGCAGCACCTTGCGCCCGACCATCAGCTCGGCCAGTTCCGCCGGTGTCGTCCCGGCCGTCTTCCGCGTCGCCACCATCGCGCCCCGGCGCATGACGCTGACCTCGTCGGTCACCTCCATGATCTCGCGCAGCTTGTGGGTGATCAGGATGATCGTCTTGCCCTGGTCGCGCAGCCCGCGCAGGATGCGGAACAGATGGTCCGCCTCGGCCGGGGTCAGCACGCCGGTGGGCTCGTCGAGGATCAGGATGTTCGCCTCGCGGTAAAGCGCCTTGAGGATCTCGACCCGCTGCTGGTGGCCGACGCTCAGTTCCTCGATCAGCGCATCCGGGTCCACCTGCAGCTCGTATTCGCGCGCCAGATCCGTCAGAAGCTTGCGCGCGCGGGCGAGCGAGGGGCGCAACAACCGGCTGCCCTCGGCGCCGAGGATGACGTTCTCCAGCACGGTGAAGTTCTCGACCAGCTTGAAATGCTGGAAGACCATGCCGATGCCAGCGCGGATCGCGGCGAGGCTGTCGGTGATCTGAACGGGCTTGCCGTCGATCAGGATCTCGCCCGCATCCGCCCGGTAGAAACCGTAGAGGATCGACATCAGGGTCGACTTGCCGGCGCCGTTCTCGCCGATGATGCCGTGGATCGTGCCCTTGCGGACGCGGATATCGATGTCCTTGTTGGCCTGCACCGGCCCGAAGGCCTTGGAGATGCCGCGAAGCTCGATCGCGGGAGCGGCGGTTGCCTGCCGCTCCCCTGTCGTGCCGGCGTCCATGCCGCCCGCGCCCTCAGAAGCCCGGGGCGGGGCAGGAACTGTCGGCCATGTAGTCGTGCACGGCGGTCTCGCCCGAGATGATCGCGGCCTCGGCCGCCTCCATCGCGGCGCGCATCTCGTCGGTGATCAGCGCCTCGTTGTGCTCGTCGAGCGCCCAGCCGACGCCGCCGGCGGCGAGGTCCATGACCTGGATGCCGGTCTCCAGCCCCGGCCCCTCGCTCATCGCCTCGAAGACGGCGTTGTCGACGCGCTTGAGCATCGAGGTCAGGACCTGGCCGGGATGCAGGTGGTTCTGGTTCGAATCGACCCCGATCGAGAGGATGCCGGCATCCGCCGCGGTCTGCAGGACGCCGACCCCGGTGCCGCCCGCGGCCGCATAGACCACGTCCGCGCCCTGGCTGATCTGCGCCTGGGTAATCTCGCCGCCGCGCACCGGGTCGTTCCAGGCCGCCGGCGTGGTGCCGGTGAAGTTGATGATCACCTGCGCATCCGGATTCGCGGCCAGCACGCCCTGCGCATAGCCGCAGCCGAAGCGGCGGATGAGCGGGATGTCCATGCCGCCGACGAAGCCGACGACGCCCGATTCCGACGCCATCCCGGCCAGCATGCCGACCAGGTACGACCCCTCGTGCTCGGTGAAGACGACCGAGCGGACATTGGGTTCGTCGACCACGCCGTCGATGATGACGAAACTCGTGTCGGGATAGTCGGGCGCGATCTGCTCGAGCACCGACATGAAGGCAAAGCCGGTCATCACGATCGGGTTCGACCCGCCCTCGGCCAGCCGGCGCAGCGCCTGTTCGCGCTGCGCTTCGGACTGCATCTCGATGTCGCGGTAGCTGCCGCCGGTCTCCTCGGCCCAGCGCTCGGCGCCGTTGAAGGCGGCCTCGTTGAACGACTTGTCGAACTTGCCGCCGAGGTCGTAGACCATCGCGGGATCGGCCAGCGCTGCGCCGGCGGAAAGCGCGAGCGCGGCGGTGGCGGCGAAGAGACGGGCGGTCAGGGTCATGATACTCTCCCGGTTGCGGCCGGGCGTCCTGCGCACCGGGCCGGTGTGATCCTTGGGCCGAGGCCAGTGCCCTCGATCTAGGGTCATCGGGGCGCGATCCGTCAAGGGCGAAAATCGACCGTCGGGTAAAAGCCGGCGCCGGTCAGCCCGCCGCCCCTCCGCCCGCAACCCCATCCAGCGCGCGGGCGAGGAGCAGCGCCGCGACCGGCGCGCCATCGGCGCCGCGATAGTAGCCCGGCCGCCGCCCGGCGGGGGCGAAGCCGCAGGCCGCATAGAGCGCGCGGGCGGCGTGGTTGTCCTCGGCCACCTCCAGATGCAGGCGCCGTGCGCCCTGCGCGCGGGCGAGGTTCTCGAACCAGATCATCAGCGCGCGCGCATGGCCCCGGCGGCGCAGCGCTGGGTCGGTGGCGAGGGTCAGTAGCTCGCCCTCGTCGGCGACGAGACGGACGAGCGCGAAGGCCGCGCCCGAGGGATGGTCGAGCAGCGTCACGCTGGGCTCGCGCAGCAGGCTCGCGAAGCTTTCCGCGCTCCAGGCGAGCGGCGGGTCGAAGCAGCGGGCGTGCAGCGCGGCAAGCGCGGCCGGCGTCATCGGCTCAGTCGAGCATCGCCGGCGCGGCATCCGCGGAAGGTGCGGCATCGGCCGGGCGCAGGTAGAGCGGCGCCGGGCGCGGCTGCGGCGCGTGGCGGCGCGCCTCGGCCAGGCGGGCGATGGCGATGGCAAGGCCATGCGCGGGGGGCCTCGCGGCGAGGCCGGGAAACTCGGCCGGATCGGCGATCGCGATGGGTCCCGGGCCGGGCAGGGCGGCGGGGTCGACCTGCATGGGCGTTGCACCCGGCCGCGCCATCCAGGCCTGCCCGCGCGGTGCCGGCACCAGCGCCGGCAGGTCCGGCCCGTCCAGGGCGAGGGCGGCGAAACGGTCGATGCCGATGGCCGGAATGCCCAGCCCCAGCGCCAGCCCGCGCGCCGCGGCGACGCCGATGCGGATGCCGGTGAAGTTGCCCGGCCCGGTGCCGACGCCGATCGCGGCGAGGTCGCGCCAGCCCGTCCCGGCCTCGGCCATCGCCGCCTCGATCACCGCAAACAGCCGCTCGCCCTGGCCGCGCGCCATGACCTCGTGCTGATGGGCCAGCACCCGGCCGCGGCGCAGCAGCGCCACCGCGCACCAGCCGCCCGATGTGTCGAAGGCGAGGACCGCCTCAGACGGCAACCGGGCGCACCTCGGTCACTTCGGGGATGTAGTGGCGCAAGAGGTTCTCGATCCCCATCTTCAGCGTCAGCGTCGAGGAGGGGCAGCCGGCGCAGGCGCCCTTCATGTGCAGGTAGACCACGCCGCGGTCGAAGCCGTGGAAGGTGATGTCGCCGCCGTCCTGCGCCACGGCCGGGCGCACGCGCGTGTCGAGCAACTCCTTGATCTGCTCGACGATCTCGGCATCCGGGCCTTCCTGGATGGCATGGCCCGCCTCGACCGCGCCCTCCATCACCGGCCGGCCGGACTGGTAATGCTCCATGATCGCGCCGAGGATCGCGGGCTTGATATGCGCCCAGTCGACATCGTCGCGCTTGGTGACGGTGACGAAATCGGCGCCGAGGAAGACGCCGGTCACGCCCTCGGTGGCGAAGATCCCCTGCGCCAGCGGCGACGTCGCCGCCGCCTCGGCATCGGTGAAATCCGCCGTGCCCTGGCCCAGCACCGTCTGGCCGGGCAGGAATTTCAGCGTCGCCGGGTTCGGCGTGGACTCGGTCTGGATGAACATCGCGGCTGCCTCCGTTTCCCTGCGATATGCGACCGGGGGTGCGACCTGTCAAGTTCGGCGCCGGCGGCGCGGGCGGCGGCCGGTCAGTCGGCCGGAAGGTCGCGGGCGAGGTCGATCTCGAGGAAGCGCTCGAAGGCGTCGAGATGGACCGGCTCGAACTGCCCGAAGGCCTGCATCCAGACCGAGGCCGCGCGCAGCGCGTCGGGTTCGAGCTTGCACCATTTCACCCGGCCGCGCTTTTCCTGGCTGATCAGTCCGGCGCCGGCGAGGATCGCCAGATGCTTAGAGACCGCCGCCAGCGACATCGGCAGCGGCGCGGCGACATCGGTCACCGCCATGTCGTCCTCCAGCAGCATCGTCAGGATCGCCCGCCGCGTCGGATCGGCGAGCGCGGCGAAGATCGCGTCGAGGCGGGTCTCGGCGGCGTCGGACATCGTGCCTGAATGCCCGCCGCCGGCGCGATGGTCAACCGTCCGGTTGAATATGCGCCGCCGCCGAAACCCGCCCGCAAACGCCGATGCGGCAGCGCGGCATTATGAAATAAACAATCCAAAACAGCAACTTGCGTGACGAATAACGCGCTTGACTCTGCGTCCCCCCGCGCCTAGCTTCCGCGCGACTGTCGGGGGCCGTCACCGATGCCCGAGCCGGACGAGCTGGAACGCCTGCGCGCACTGGAAGCGCGGATCGCCAAGGCGCGCAAGGCGCGTGTGCCGGAACCGGCCCGGGCCGACGGCCACACGCTGGGCCAGGCGGCCTGGCGGATGGTCACCGAGCTGGTCGCCGGCCTCCTGGTCGGCTTCGGCATCGGACTGGGGCTCGATGCGCTCTTCGGGACGCGGCCCTGGCTTCTGGTGCTGTTCACATTGCTGGGCCTCTGGGCCGGGATCCGCACGATGATGCGCACCGCCCAGGACGTGCAGCGGCGGAGCATGGAAGCGGCGGCACCACCGCCCGGGGAACGAGGGGAACAGGAGCGTGGCTGAGGCAAACGGCGGTCTCCAGATCAAGCCGATGGACCAGTTCATGGTCAAGCCGCTCTTCGGCGGCGACACGGTGGGCATCTTCACCATCACCAATGTCACGCTGTGGATGGCGATGACGGTGCTGGCGGTGACCCTGCTCATGGTCGTCGGCGCGCGCGGCCGCGCGCTGGTGCCGACGCGCGGCCAGTCGATGGCCGAACTCACCTACAGCTTCATCTACAAGATGATCGAGGACGTGACCGGCCGCGACGGCGTGCGCTTCTTCCCCTACATCATGACGATCTTCATGTTCGTCTTCTTTTCCAACGTCCTCGGCCTGATCCCCTGGTCCTTCACCACGACCTCGCATATCGCGGTGACCGCGGTGCTGGCGCTGAGCGTGTTCATCACCGTCACCGTGCTGGGCTTCGTGCTCAACGGCGCGAGCTTCCTGCGGCTCTTCTGGGTCGACAGCGCGCCCTTGGCGCTGCGCCCGATCCTGGCGCTGATCGAGCTCATCTCCTACTTCGTCCGGCCGGTCAGCCATTCCATCCGTCTTGCCGGCGCGATGATGGCGGGCCATGCCGTGGCCAAGGTCTTCGCCGGTTTCGCCGCGGCGCTCGGCGCGGCCTTCTTCATCCCGATCCTCGCGGTGACCGCGCTCTACGCGCTGGAACTCCTGGTGGCCGTCATCCAGGCCTATGTCTTCACCATCCTGACCTGCGTCTATCTCAAGGACGCGCTGCATCCGCATCACTGACCCGGGTCGGGCCCCCTTTCTGCCAATTCCAACCTAAGGAGAAATCACGATGGAAGGCGATATCGTTCAAATGGGTGCCTATATCGGCGCGGGTCTGGCCTGTCTCGGCATGGGCGGCGCCGGGATCGGTGTGGGTCACGTCGCGGGCAACTACCTCGCCGGCGCGCTCCGCAACCCCGCCGCGGCCCCCGGCCAGACCGCGTTCCTCTTCATCGGCATCGCCTTCGCCGAAGCGCTCGGGATCTTCTCGTTCCTCGTTGCGCTGCTGCTGATGTTCGCCGTCTGATCCGGCATTCGTGATCCCTTCGGCCGGGCAGGCGCGCTTGCGCCCGCCGGCCGGGTTCCGAGGCAACGGAGGACGTCATGGCCGCAGACGCCAACGACGCGGTGGGCATGCCGCAACTCGACTTCGCGACCTTCCCCAACCAGATCTTCTGGCTGGTGGTCACCGTGGTCGTGATCTACATGATCCTGTCGCGGGTGGCGCTGCCGCGGATCGGCTCGATCCTCGCCGAACGCGCCGGCACGATCACCGCCGATATCGACGCGGCCGAGACCTACAAGCGCCAGGCCGCCGAGGCGGAGGCCGCCTATCACAAGGCGCTCGACGACGCCCGCGCCGAGGCGCACAAGGTGGCCGAGAAGATGCGCGCCGAGATCCAGGCCGATCTCGACGTCGCCATCGCCAAGGCCGATGCCGAGATCGCCGCGCGCACCGCCGAATCCGAGCGCCGCATCGGCGAGATCCGCGACAGCGCCAACGAGGCGGTCGAGGCGGTCGCGCGCGACGCCGCGCATCAGATCGTCGCGCTCTTCGGCGTCACCGCCGAGGAGAAGGCCGTCACCGACGCCGTCTCGGCGCGGGTGAAAGGGGGTGTGGCATGAAGCGTCTTGCAGCCCTTCCGATCGTGATCGGTGCCAGCCCGGCGCTGGCGGCGGGGGACTATCCGTTCTTCTCGCTGCGCAACACCGACCTGATCGTCTTCTTCGGCTTCGTGATCTTCATCGGCATCCTGGTCTACTTCAAGGTGCCGGGCATCATCACCGGGATGCTCGACAAGCGGGCCGACGACATCCGCGGCGAACTGGCCGAGGCCCGGCGCCTGCGCGAGGAGGCGCAGGAACTGCGCGCCTCGTTCGAGCGCAAGAAGACCGAGGTCAAGGGACAGGCCGAGCGCATCGTCGCCAAGGCGAAGGCGGATGCCGAACTGGCCGCCGAACAGGCGAAGAAGGATCTGGAAATCTCGATCCAGCGCCGGCTGAAGGCGGCCGAGGACCAGATCGCCTCGGCCGAGGCGGCGGCCCTGCGCGAGGTGCGCAACCGCGCCGTGCAGGTCGCGGTGGCGGCCTCGGCCGAGCTGATCGCCGCGAACATGGCCAAGGCCGATGCCAACCGCCTGATCGAGGATTCGATCAAGACCGTCGAGGCCCGGCTGCACTGAGCCGCGCGACAGGCGACGCAAAGGCCCCGGCCCGGCGCCGGGGCTTTTTCACGCGCGCAGGTTGTCGGTCACGCGGAAGCCCGCGGGGATCGTGTCGCGGCCCTCGATCAACTCGGCGATCATCCGCGCGAGGATGGGCGCCATGCCGAAGCCGATCTTGAACCCGCCATTGAGGACGAAATGGCCGGGACGTCCGGGCCAGGGTCCGAGCATCGGCGCGCGCGACGGCGCCCGCGCCCGCAGCCCGGCCCAGCGTTCGACGACCGGCGCGCGGGCCAGCTCGGCGCAGAGCGCACGGGCGCGGGCGACCAGCGCCTCGAGCTGCGCGTCGGTCGCCGTCGGATCATCGAAATCGCGCTCCGAGGTCGAGCCGATGGCGACCGTGCCGTCGGCATGCGGCACGACATGCAGCCCCTCGGCGAAGACCTGCGGCGCGCCGCGCCAGTCGGCGGCCAGGAGCGCCGCCTGGCCCTTGACCGGCCCGCCCATCGGCCTGCCCAGGTCGCGGCCCAGATCGGCGAGCCCCGCCGGCCCGGTCGCCCAGATCACCGCCTCCGCGCCCCCGGGCGGCGCCGTGCCCTGCCGGATCCCGACGCCCAGCCGGGACAGGGCGGCGACCAGCGCCGCGACG
>SLPP01000052.1 GCA_007131945.1 Paracoccaceae bacterium
CGCCCACCCGTGCCGTCCGGGCCACGGGCCGGCGGTCCGGGCCGGGCGCCCGGGGTCGGGCGATCAGGGGGTCGGGCGATCAGGGGTCGAGTTCGCGCGCCTCGGAGGCGAGCATGATCGGGATGCCGTTGCGGATCGGGAAGGCGAGCCGCGCGGTGCGCGAGATCAGTTCCTGGCGCTCGGCGTCGTAGCCGAGCTGGCCCTGGGTCACCGGGCAGACCAGTGCCTCGAGCATCCTGCGGTCGAAGCGGGGCTTTCCCGGCGGGGTATCGGGGCCGGTGCCGGGGCCAGTGCCGGGGCCGGGGCCGGAACCTGTGCCGGAGGCGGGATCGGATGGCGGCGTGTCGGTCATTGCACCTGATCCTCGGACGTGCCGCTCTGGCCGCGCAGCGTGAATTCCATCAGCGTCACCAGCGTCTCGCGCCGGGTGGTCAGCGAGGGCGCCTCGAGCAGCGCCTGCTTCTCCTCCGGCGCGAAGGGGCAGAGCATCGAGAGCGAGTTGATCAGGAGCTCCTCGTCGGCCTCCTTCAGGCTGCCCCAGTCGGTGGAGAGCTCGACGGCGCGGAAATAGCGCGCGAGGATGTCGAGGAAGCGCGTCTTGTCGAAGCCCGGATCGGTCTCGGCCGGGCCGGTGTCGCGTTCGAATCCCGCCCAGTCGACATGCGCGCGCCGGTAGGGCGCGAAGCCCTCGACCTCGCCGGTCAGGCGGAAGCGCGAGATGCCGCTGAGCGTGATCATGTAGCGCCCGTCCTCGGTCTCGGAAAACGCCGTCAGCCGGCCGGCGCAGCCGATCGCGTGCAGCCGGGGCGACTCGCTGCCCGAGACCTTTTCCGGCACCGCGCGCGGCTGGATCATGCCGATCAGCCGCTCGCGCGTCTTCATGCAGTCGTCGAGCATGGCCAGGTAGCGCGGCTCGAAGATATGCAGCGGCAGCCGCGCCCGCGGCAGAAGCAGCGCCCCCGGCAGCGGGAAGATCGGGATCGTCGCGGGCAGGTCGGCGGGGCTGAGCATGACGCTGAGGTAATGCGCGGGCAGGCTCAGGCAAATATCATCGAGCTGAGCCGTCTGCGGCCCTTCTGCACCAGCGGATCGGTCGGCTTGAGCGCGTCGAAGATGGTGAAGAGCTGCGCCTTGGCGGCGCCGTCGTTCCAGTCGCGATCGCGGCGGAAAAGCTCGAGCAGCTCGTCGATGGCGCCGGCCGTGTCGCCGCGCGCATGCAGCGCCTGGGCCAGTTCGAAGCGCGCCTGGTGGTCGTCGGGGTTCGCCTCGAGCGCGGCGCGGAACTCCTCGACCGGGCCGGCATTGGCGGCCTGGCGGGCGAGCGCGAGCTGGGCGCGGGCGGCCTCGATCTCTTTCGCCTGGGCGATGGCGGCCGGCGCGTTGGCAATGAGCGCCTCGGCCTGGTCGAGCTCGCCCATCGCGACATGGGCGCGGGCGAGGCCGCCGAAGGCCGCGGCATTCTCGGGTTCCTCGCCGAGGATCGCGGCGAAGAGCTGCGCGGCATCGACCGCGGCGCCCTCGGCGAGCAGCTTCTCGGCCTCCTCGAGCGCTGCGCCGAGCCCGCCATCGCCGGCCAGCCCGGCGAGCTTCTCGACGAAGCTCTTCAGCTCCGACGGCGGCAGCGCGCCCTGGAAGGCATCGACCGGCCGGCCCTGCCAGAAGGCATAGACGGTGGGGATCGACTGGATGCGCAGCTGCGCGGCGATCATCTGGTTCTCGTCGACATTGACCTTGACCATGCGCACCTTGCCGCGCGCCGCCGTCACCGCCGCCTCCAGCGCCGGGCCCAGCGTCTTGCACGGCCCGCACCAGGGCGCCCAGAAATCGACGATGACCGGCACTTCCTGGCTCGCCTCGACGACATCGGCCATGAAGCTGGCCTCGGTGGCGTCCTTGATGAGCGGGGCGGCCTGCGCGGCCTTCGGTTCCGATATTCCGAGCATGACTGTCCTCTCCGGATTGCGCGTTGGACCCTATATGCGCATGGCGGGCGCAAAGGCCAAGGGGGCGCCCGCCGGCGCGCGCTTGACCGGGCGCGCGGGCACGATAGCTACTCACCGGACGGATGGGAGAAGCGCATGCGGGCAATCCTTCTCGGGCTGGGTCTGGGGCTTTCGCTGCTGGTCGCGACCGCGCTGCCGGCGCGCGCCTTCACCTTCACCGCGATCGAGGGCACGCCGTTACCGCTCGACGCCTGGCGCGGCCGGCCGGTGCTGGTGGTCAACACCGCCTCGCTCTGCGGCTTCACGCCGCAATACACCGACCTGCAGGCGCTGCACGACCGCTACGCCCGGCGCGGGCTCGTCGTGCTCGCCGTGCCCTCGGACGACTTCAACCAGGAACTGGACAGCAACGAAGCGGTGGCCGAGTTCTGCCAGATCCAGCTCGGCCTCGACATCCCGCTGACCGAGATCACGCCGGTGACCGGGCCCGGCGCGCATCCCTTCTACCGCTGGCTCGCCGAGGAACACGGGGCGCGGCCGCGCTGGAACTTCAACAAGGCGCTGATCGGGCCCGAGGGTGAGTTCCTCGGCTTCTGGGGCGCGACGACGCGGCCGACCGCGCGGGTGATCACGCGGGCGATCGAGGCGGCGCTGCCGCGCTGATGCCGGCGCCTCTCTTCATCGGCTCGGAAATCTATCGCCGCTCCAGCTACGGCGGGAGGCACCCGCTCGCCATCCCGCGCGTCTCGACGGTGATCGACCTCACCCGTGCGCTGGGCTGGCTGCCGGCGGCGCAGTACCGCACGAGCCCGCGCGCGCGGCCCGCCGCGCTGACCGCCTTCCACACGCCCGACTACGTCGCCGCCCTGGTCCGGGCCGAGGCCGAGGGCGCGGTCGATGAGGCCACCCGCGACCGCCACGCACTCGGCACCTTCTCCAACCCGGTCTTCCCCGAGATCTTCCGCCGCCCGGCGACCGGCGCGGGGGGCGTGATGCTGGCCGCGGAGCTGGTCCGGCACGGCGGTATCGTCCATGTCCCCGGCGGCGGGACGCATCACGCGCTGCCCGACCGGGCGAACGGCTTCTGCTACATCAACGACCCGGTCCTGTGCCTCCTGCGCCTGCGCGCGCTGGGCATGCGGCGGATCGCCTATGTCGATGTCGACGCGCATCACTGCGACGGTGTCGAGGCGGCCTTCGGGGGCGCGGGCGACGTGCTGATGCTCTCGGTCCACGAGGAGCGCCGCTGGCCCTTCACCGGCGCGCTTTCCGACGACGCGGGCGGCAACGCCTTCAACCTGCCGGTGCCGCGCGGCTTCGGCGATGCCGGCATGGCGGCGGTGCGCGAGCGGCTGATCCTGCCGGCGCTGGAAGCCTTCGAGCCCGAGGCGATCGTGCTGCAATCGGGCGCCGACGGGGTGACCGAGGATCCGCTCTCGCGGCTGGAGATGTCGAACGGGGCGCATGCGGCGATGGCGCTGGCGCTGGCCGGCATGGCGCCGCGGCTGATCGTGCTGGGCGGCGGCGGCTACAATCCGTGGTCGGTCGCGCGCTGCTGGACGCGGCTCTGGGGCGCGCTCAACGGCCACCCGATGCCCGACCGCCTGCCGCCCGAGGCCGAGGCGGTGCTCGAGGCACTGGAATGGCGCGGCCGGGCCGGGGGGCGGGCGCCGCCGGCGGCATGGAGGACGACGCTCGCCGACCCGCCCCGGCCGGGCCTCGACCCGGCGGCGCTGACGGGCCGCATCGCCGCCCTGCGCGCGCGCCTGCCGGGCCTCGCGGAGCGGATGGCGGCGCTTGCCGGGGCGCCACGAATGGCGCCACCCTTGCCCGCGATGGATGCCGACCGGTAACACCGCGACGGAATCTGCGCCGCCGTGCCGAAAGCCGCTTGCCGTACATCCCGGCGCGTGGCTGCATCGATTCGGGACCGGCCTGGCCGCGATCACCACGTACAAGTATAACGGAGCAGACCATGTCGAGCAGGCAAACGATAATCGCTGCAATGGCAGCACTTCTCGTCACCCCGGCGGCAGCGCAGGACGTCACCCTGTCCTGGGGCGCGACGCTGACCTCGAACTACATGTCGCGCGGCGCGACGCAGTCGGACAACAAGCCCGCCTTCCAGCCCTGGGCCGAGGTCGGGCTGCACGGCTTCTATGCCGGGATCTGGGCCTCGAACGTGCGCTTTCCGGGCGATCCCGATCGCGACCGGGTCGAGATCGACCTCTATGCCGGCTACCGGTTCGATCTCGGCGGGGCGAGCTTCGATGTCGGCTACGAGCGCTACATCTACAACCGCTCGGGCGACTGCTGCGGCGAGCTTTACGGCCGGGTCGATATCGAGGCGGGCAGCGGCGGTGCCTTCGGCGGCATCTCCTTCGACCCCGGGGACGGATTCCGGATCGCCGATGCGAATGTCGGCGTGCGCATGATGCTGATCGAGCCGCTCAGCGGCTCGGCGCAGATCGGCCGGTCATACGGTTCGAACTACGGCAATATCGGCGTGAGCTACGCGATCATGCCGAATGCCGAGATCGACCTGCGCTACCATCGCGGCACCGACAACAGGCTCGTCGCCTCGGTCGGCGTCAGTTTCTGATCGCGACTCGGCAGCGGATCCGGGCGTGCCGCCGGCGCGCCCGGTCATTTCCCATCCCGGCCGGAACACGTCGTCCGGGAAAGCGTGATCACTGAAGATTTTTCTGTGATCACAAGGGCGAAAAACCTCGCGCGCCAGGCCCCGAGGCCGGTCGATAGTGGCATTCGAGGCGTGACTTGGCCGAAAAAACCGCTATTCATCCCCCTGAAGCCGGCGCGCCGCCTGGTTGCGCCCGCCACCAAAGAGGGACCGATCATGGCTGACGTGAACCGGGGCAACCGGCCGCTTTCCCCGCATCTCCAGATCTACCGGCTGCCGATGACCGCGCGGCTGTCGATCCTGCACCGGATCACCGGCGCCGGGCTGACGCTCGGCGCGCTGCTCGTCGTCTGGCAGTTCATCGCCGCCGCGATCGGGCCGGGCTACTCGGCCTTCGTCGACGGGCTCCTGAGCTCGATCCTCGGCCAGCTGATCCTGATCGTCAGCCTCTGGGCGCTCAGCTACCACGCGCTCAACGGCATCCGGCATCTGTGGTGGGACATGGGCAAGGGGTTCGACCTCGACTTCACCGAGAAGGCGAACTACGTCGTGCTCGGCGGATCGGTGGTGCTGACGCTGATCTTCATCCTGGCGATCTGGTGAGGGAGGCAGGCATGGGTTACCGGACCGATTACGCCCGCGTGCAGCAGCTCGGCTCGGCGCATGAGGGCGTCGGCCACTGGTGGGGGCAGCGCATCTCGTCGCTGGCGCTCATCCCGCTGACGCCCTTCTTCGTCATCCCCTTCGGCCGGGCGCTGGGCGGCGGCCACGAGGCGATCGTGGCGACCTACTCGACCTGGGGCAACGCCTTCGTCGCCGTGGCCTTCCTGCTTGTCGGCTTTTGGCACCTGGCCCAGGGGCTGCAGGTGGTGATCGAGGATTACGTGCCGAAAAAGGCGCTGCGCGTCGGGCTGATCCTGGGCAACACGCTGCTGTGCGGCGCCTTCGCGCTCGCCGGCGTCTTCGCCATCCTGACCATCCTGCTGCGCGGCTGAGGACGATCCATGTCTGCATACGATATCGAAGAACATTCCTATGACGTCGTCGTGGTCGGCGCCGGCGGCGCCGGGCTGCGCGCGACGCTGGGCATGGCCGAGCAGGGGCTGCGCACCGCCTGCGTGACCAAGGTCTTCCCGACCCGCTCGCACACCGTCGCCGCGCAGGGCGGCATCGCCGCCTCGCTTTCCAACATGGGCCCCGACCACTGGCAGTGGCACATGTACGACACGGTCAAGGGCTCGGACTGGCTGGGCGACACCGACGCGATGGAATACCTCGCCCGCGAGGCGCCCAAGGCGGTCTACGAGCTCGAACATTACGGCGTACCGTTTTCCCGCACCGAGGACGGCCGGATCTACCAGCGCCCCTTCGGCGGCCACACGACCGAGTTCGGCGAGGGCCCGCCGGTGCAGCGCACCTGCGCCGCCGCCGACCGCACCGGGCACGCGATCCTGCACACGCTCTACGGCCGGTCGCTGAAGGAAAAGGCCGAGTTCTACATCGAGTATTTCGCCACCGACCTCCTGATGGACGACGACGGGCGCTGCGTCGGCGTCCTCGCCTGGAAGCTCGACGACGGCACGCTGCACCAGTTCAACGCCAAGATGGTGGTGCTGGCGACCGGCGGCTATGGCCGCGCCTATTTCTCGGCGACCTCGGCCCATACCTGCACCGGCGACGGCAACGGCATGATCGCCCGCGCCGGCCTGCCCTTGCAGGACATGGAATTCGTCCAGTTCCACCCGACCGGCATCTACGGCGCCGGCTGCCTCATCACCGAGGGCGCGCGCGGCGAGGGCGGGTATCTGACGAATTCCGAGGGCGAGCGCTTCATGGAGCGCTACGCGCCGACCTACAAGGACCTCGCCTCGCGCGACGTGGTCAGCCGCTGCATGACGATGGAGATCCGCGAGGGCAGGGGGGTCGGGGCGAACAAGGACCATATCCACCTGCATCTCAACCACCTGCCGCCCGAGACGCTGCACCTGCGCCTGCCGGGGATCTCGGAATCGGCGCGCGTCTTCGCCGGGGTGGACGTGACCAAGGAGCCGATCCCGGTCCTGCCGACGGTGCATTACAACATGGGCGGCATCCCGACGAACTACTGGGGCGAGGTGCTCGATGCCGATGCCGAGAACCCGGCCCGCATCGCGCCGGGGCTGATGGCGGTGGGCGAGGCGGCCTGCGCCTCGGTCCACGGCGCGAACCGGCTCGGCTCGAACTCGCTCATCGACCTCGTCGTCTTCGGCCGCGCCGCGGCGATCCGCGCCGGCCAGGTCGTCGACCGCGACAGCGCCATCCCCCGCGCCTCGAAGGCCGCCGTCGACAAGGCCGTCGAGCGCTTCGACCGCACCCGCAACGCCAGTGGCGCCGTGCCGACGGCCGAGCTGCGGCTCGAGATGCAGAAGACCATGCAGGAGGACGCCGCCGTCTTCCGCACCGACAAGACGCTGGCCGAGGGCTGCCGGAAGATGGAGGCGGTCGCCGCCAAGATGGCCGACATCCAGGTCACCGACCGCTCGCTGATCTGGAACACCGACCTGATGGAGACGCTCGAGCTCGAGAACCTGATGCCCAACGCGCTCGCCACCATCGTCTCGGCCGAGGCGCGCAAGGAAAGCCGTGGCGCGCATGCGCACGAGGATCACCCCGAGCGCGACGACGAGAACTGGCGCAAGCACACGCTCGCCTGGATCGAGGGGACGAAGGTGCGGCTCGACTACCGCCCAGTCGTCACCGAGCCCCTGACCCCCGCCGAAGAGGGCGGGATCGACCTGAAGAAGATCGCCCCCAAGGCGCGCGTCTACTGAGGACTTGATCGATGGTTCAACTGACCCTGCCGAAGAACAGCCGGATCCGCACCGGCAAGACCTGGCCGAAGCCCGAGGGCGCGACGCGGACCCGCACCTTCCGCATCTACCGCTGGAACCCCGATGACGGGCAGAACCCGCGGGTCGACACATATGTCGTCGATCTCGACGATTGCGGGCCGATGGTGCTGGACGCGCTGATCTGGATCAAGACCAAGATCGACCCGACGCTGACCTTCCGCCGCTCCTGCCGGGAGGGAATCTGCGGCTCCTGCGCGATGAACATCGACGGCGGCAACCAGCTCGCCTGCATCTTCGGCATGGACGAGGTGAAGGGCGATGTGGCGATCTACCCGCTGCCGCACATGCCGGTGGTCAAGGACCTGGTGCCGGATCTCACGCATTTCTACGCCCAGCATGCCTCGATCATGCCCTGGCTGGAGACGAAGTCGAACGAGCCGGCCAAGGAATGGCGCCAGTCGATCGAGGACCGCGAGAAGCTCGACGGGCTCTATGAATGCGTCATGTGCGCCTGCTGTTCGACCTCGTGTCCCAGCTACTGGTGGAACGGTGACCGCTACCTCGGCCCGGCGGCGCTCTTGCATGCCTATCGCTGGATCATCGACAGCCGCGACGAGGCCACGGGCGAGCGGCTCGACGAGTTGCACGACCCGTTCAAGCTCTACCGCTGCCACACGATCATGAACTGCGCCAAGACCTGCCCCAAGGGGCTGAACCCGGCCAAGGCCATCGCCGAGATCAAGAAGCTGATGGTCGAACGCGTGGTCTGATCCCCGCGGCCCCCCGCTGCGCCGGGTGGCGTCGCGGGGGGAGGGCGGCGCGCGACGGCGTCAGGCGGCGCGGGCCGGGCTCAGAGCGACATGCGGAACGTCGGCACCACGAAGCGGTCCTCGTGGTCGATGCCGCAATTCCCGAACCGGTTGTTCGAGGTGGCGTCGATCGTCCCGCCGGCGATGATCGACGCGCCTTCGATGCCGCGCATGTTGGCCGTGAACGAGACGTCGCCGGCGGCGATGATCTGGCTGCCGAACAGGCCCATGTTGGCGGTCATCGTGAAATCGCCCAGGGTGATGATCCGCGACCCGCCGCCGGGGGCGCAGTTGTCGTCGTCCCCGATATCCACCCATGCCTGCCCCGTGATCGCGTTCCCCGAGGGATTGGTCGAGGCGAGCGTGACGTTGTGGAGCTTCGAATGCGCGCCGAGGTTCACCCGGCAGTTGGTGACGATGACGACATCGCGCAATGTCTCGTGCCCGGGCAGCGAAAGCGTCCTGTTGCTGTTCGTGCAGCGTATGTCGTGGATCCGCCCCTCGGCGAAGATGCCGTTGGTCAGGGGCTGGTTGCTCGAGACGTTGTGGATGACCGGGAGGTGATCGGTGATGACGTCGGGCAGGAAATCCGAGGCGCCGACGCGCAGATCGTCGATGATGTCGTCGAGCTCGTCGACGAAGGGAACGGTCATCCTGGCCTCGCGAAGCGCCTCCTCCAGCCCCGGATTGTTGGAAAAACCGCTTCCCGGCATGTCCAGATCGGCAAGGTCGGGCATCGAGACGCGCACCCTTTCGGCGAATTCGTTGTTGTTGCGCAGCCAGACATGATCGTTCGAATGCACGCAGTAGTCCGGGCCGAACTCGTTGTTCGACCGGATCCGGATCTGGCCGTTCGCCACCATTCCCTCGGTCAGGCACGGGCGGCGGGTCGCGACATAGACGGTCTGCGCGGCAAGATCGAACGACTCGATGCCGGCAAAGCCGAGCAGAAAGGTGCGCAGCGCGTTCGAACGGCTGCTGTCCTGGCGCGCGGTGACCCGGACCGCGCTGCGCGAGGCCGCGTCGGGCCGGAAGGGATTCTGCGGATCGACCTCGGGCTCCCACCGGCCGAACTCGATGTCGGCATCGGTCAGGGTCGCGCCGAAACGCTCGACCGGCATGTTGAGCTCGTGCAGCTCCAGCGCCTGGCTGCGCGCCGTGGCCGCGTCCTCGCGCTGGCGGACGACCAAGGCGGCATGCGCGGCGCTTTCGGTGGCGACCTGCAGTTGCGTGCGCGCCGCGAGCAGGTTGGCGGTGTCGAGTGCCAGCCCGCCCACGAGGATCAGGATGATCAGCACGTAAAGGCTGAAGGC
>SLPP01000198.1 GCA_007131945.1 Paracoccaceae bacterium
AGGATGCGGCGCGGCTTCTCGGGCCGGTTCTGCACCCGGAAGCGGACCAGGTCGCCGAAATCGCGCGCCACCTCGACCTGGGTCTCGACCAGGTGGTCGCGCCCGTCCTCGGCGACGACGGTGCGGATGCCCCAGTCGGGCTTGATCACCATCCGCGCGAAGGCGCGCTCGGTCACCCGGCCCCAGGCCGACATGACCTTGAACATCGGATGCGGCACCAGCCCCCAGATCGGGTACGACGCGAAGGCGCGCGCCGAGGCGCCGAGCCATTCGTTGGTGTTGCGCGTCGCCTCCATCAGATCGTAGGTGGCCATCTGCCTCATGCGTCGCTCCTGCCTCTGGCGCGGTTCGGCCCAGTCGTTCCTTTCCAACCGGACGCGATCCGTTTATGCTGCACTGCAGGACGATAGGTGGGGAAATGCGTCATGGCAACGTCAGGAAATGACGATTCCAAGAATTTGGACAATTTGAACACGAACATTGCGCGAATAGATGCGCTCACGCAACGTCTGGTTGCGGCGTTCTCGCGCAGGCAACCCAAGCGCCCGGATCTGCAGGGTCCCGATCCGACGCTCTATCTGCGCGCCGCCACCGCCTACTGGGCGGAGATGGTCAACAACCCCTCGAAGATGTTCGAGCACCAAATCGGCTACTGGAGCAAGACGCTGAAGCATTTCATCGAGGCGCAGGAGGCGCTGCGGCGCGGCCAGCTGGCGCCGCCCGAGGACAACACGCCCGACGACCGGCGATTCTCGAACCCGCTGTGGAAGACGCATCCCTATTTCAACTTCGTCAAGCAGCAGTACCTGATGTCGTCGCAGGCGATCGAGGAGGCGATCGCCAGCCTCGATTCGCTCGACCCGCGCGAGAAGCGGCGGCTGGAGTATTTCGGCCGGCAGATCATCGACATGCTGGCGCCGACGAATTTCCTGGCGACCAATCCCGACGCGCTGGAACGCGCCGTGGCGACCGACGGCGAGAGCCTGGTCAAGGGGATGGAGAACCTGGTGCGCGACCTCGAGGCCAACGATGGCGAGCTTCTGGTCACGCTGGCCGACCGCGAGGCGTTCAAGGTCGGCGGCAACATCGCCACGACCGAGGGCGCCGTGGTCTTCCGCAACCGGATGTTCGAGCTGATCCAGTACAAGCCGACGACCGAGAAGGTGCACGAGACGCCGCTGCTGGTCTTCCCGCCCTGGATCAACAAGTTCTACATCATGGACCTGAAGCCGCAGAACAGCCTGATCAAGTGGATCGTCGATCAGGGCTACACGCTGTTCGTGGTCAGCTGGGTCAACCCGGACGCCGGCTACCGCGACGTCGGCATGGACGAATATGTCGAGGAGGGCTTCCTGGCCGCGATCGAGAAGGTCAAGGAAATCTGCGAGGTCAAGACGATCAACACGATCGGCTACTGCATCGCCGGCACGACGCTGAGCCTGACGCTGGCGCTGATGAACAGGCGCCGCAACCGGGCGGTGAAGTCGGCCACCTTCTTCACCACGCTCACCGACTTCTCGGACCAGGGCGAAGTCGGCGTGTTCCTGTCGGATGATTTCATCGACGCGCTGGAGGCCGAGGTCGAGGACAAGGGCTTCCTGCATTCCTTCTTCATGTCGCGCACCTTCTCGTACCTGCGCTCGAACGACCTGGTCTACGGGCCGGCGATTCGCAGCTACATGCTGGGCGAGACGCCGCCGGCCTTCGATCTTCTCTACTGGAACGGCGACGGGACCAACCTGCCGGCGAAGATGGTGGTGGAGTACCTGCGCGGGCTCTGCCAGCAGAACCGCTTCGCCGAGGACGGCTTCACGATCTGCGGCGAGAAGCTGACGATCGAGGGCGTCAAGGTGCCGCTCTGCGCCGTCGCCTGCGAGACCGATCACATCGCCGCCTGGAAGTCGAGCTTCCGCGGCGTGGCGCAGATGGGGTCGAAGGACAAGACCTTCATCCTTTCCGAATCGGGCCATATCGCCGGCATCGTGAACCCGCCGAACAAGAAGAAATACGGCCACTACACCAGCGAGGCGCCGATCGAGGATCCCGATGCCTGGAAGGCGGCGGCCGAGCACCACGAGGGGTCGTGGTGGCCGCGCTGGGAGGAATGGCTGCGCAAGCGCTCGGGCAGGCAGATCCCGGCCCGGGCGCTGCCCGAGGCGGCACTGGCGCCGGCGCCGGGCACCTATGTCGTGGCCGATCCGAACGCCGCCGACGGCTGATCGCCGGGCCGGACGGGAGGTTTCGCCGGGCGCCGGGACCCATCCCGGCGCCCGGAATTTTTTCGCTGCAGTGCAGAAAGAGGGGTTGATTTTCTGCACTGCAGCATTCATATTCCGGTCAGTCGCAGCAAACCGGACCTCCGGACCGACCCACAGGACCATAAGGAGATACACCATGGCCAAGAACGACTTCAGCAAGGTTATGCAAGACATGATGGGCGCCTTCCCCGTCGACCCGAAGGCGATGCAGGACGCGTTCCGCACCCAGGCGCAGCTGGGCGAGCGGATGAGCAAGGTCTACCTGGAAGCCGCCGAGAAGTCGGCCGACATTTCCAGCAAGTGGACCAAGTCCGCGCTGGCGAAGATGGGCGAGGTCTCGACCGTCAAGGAAGAGCCGTCGGACTATGCCAAGTCGGTGACCGATTTCGCCTCGGCCTCGGCCGAACTGGCCGCCGAGCACATGGCCGCCTATGCCGAGATCGCCAAGCGCGTGCAGATGGAAACCGTCGAGCTGATGCTGGCCGCCGGCAAGGACATGTCCGCCGAAGCCACCGCCGCGATGCAGAAGGCCACGCAGGACGTGACCGCCGCCGCGAAGAAGGCGACCGAGGAAGTTGCCGCCGCGGCGAAGAAGGCCACCGCGGCCACCGCGAAGTAAGCGGTACCGGGCGGAACTTCCGCCCAGAGTGTAGGTTCCCGGCATCCTCCCTGCCGGAATCGCGGAGCGGGCGTGACCTCGGTCACGCCCGTTTTCCGTTGCCGGCGGCGCTTCGCCCGGCTCCGGCGGCCGGCATGCAGAAAACTGTTTCATGCCGCGGCAAGCCGGTCTAGGCTTGCTGCAATGCAACAAAGAGGTTCGTGCCGTGTCCGAGAGTGCCAAGCCGCTCCTGATCAAGCGCTATGCCAGCCGCCGGCTCTACAACACCGAGAGCAGCGATTACGTCACGCTGGAGGATATCGCGGGGTTCATCCGTTCCGGCCGCGAGGTGCAGATCGTCGATCTGAAGACGGGCGACGACCTGACGCGGCAATACCTTCTGCAGATCATCGCCGATCACGAGAGCCGCGGCGAGAACGTGCTGCCGCTCGACGTGCTCAACGACCTGGTGCGCAGCTACACGACCCAGGCGCAGTCGGTGGTGCCGCAGTTCCTGGCGATGTCCTTCGAGATGCTGCGCGAGGGGCCGGGCAAGTTTGCCGAGCAGATGGCGGCGATGAACCCGATGATGGCGCAGCTGTCGAAGATGCCGGGCTTCGAGGCGATGCAGCGCCAGCAGATGGCCTTCCTCGAATCGATGGTCGCCGGCTGGCATGCGCTGGCCGAGAAGGAGAAGAAGGAGGCCGAGGCGACGGACGAGCCCGGCGAGGAGGACGAGGATCTGACCGAGATCCGCCGCCAGCTCGCCGCGCTGGAGGCCAAGCTCGCCAAGATGGGCAAGTAGGCGCCCGCTTGCAGGCCGGCGCCCGCATGAGCCCCCTGCCTGCCCCCGCTTGCAGCTGATGCGGATCGCGATCGATGCCTCGGCACAATCGGCGGTGATGGTCCCGCCCGCGCTTGCCGAGCGGATCGGGCGGACCCGGTATCAGTCCTTGCGTCCGACATTCTCGGCGAAGGCGGTCTCGAAGGCCTTGAGCTGTTCCGCACTCGCCTCGCGCTGGTGCTTCGCTGTCCATTCGTCATAGGGCATGCCGTAGACGATCTCGCGCGCGGCGGCCTTGTCGAGCGTGACGCCCTCCACGGCGGCGGCCTCCTGGTACCAGCGGCTGAGGCAGTTGCGGCAGAACCCGGCGAGGTTCATCATGTCGATGTTCTGTACCTCCGGGCGGTCCTGCATCAGGTGCTGCACGAGCCGTCGGAAGGCGGCGGCCTCGATCCGGGTGCGGGTGGCTTCGTCCATGTCTGTCTCTCCCCTGGCGTCTGCCCCGGAACTGGCCCCGACGGCGCGCCGGGTCAAGCCCGATGCGGGGCGTTAGCGTTAGCGGCCGCGCCTTCGCCGCAGTTGCCCCCTGCGGCCGAATCGGCGATAGACGGGACCGGAACTGACAGCGGGGCCATCGGGATGAGACGTCATCGCAACGTGAAGATCGTCGCCACGCTCGGCCCCGCCTCGAACGATCCGGAGACCGTGCGCGCGCTCTTCGAGGCCGGCGCCGATGTCTTCCGGCTGAACATGAGCCACGGCAGCCATGACGAGATCGCCGCGCGCCATGCGATGGTCCGCGCCGTCGAGGCCGATACCGGGCGCCCGATCGGCATCATCGCCGACCTGCAGGGGCCGAAGCTGCGCGTCGGCACCTTCGCCGCCGGCGCCGCCGATCTCGAGGAGGGTACGCGCTTCCGGCTCGACCTCGACCCCGAGGAGGGCCATGCGCACCGCGTCTGCCTGCCGCATCCCGAGATCTTCGCCGCGCTGGTGCCGGGCGCGATGCTCTTGGTCGATGACGGCAAGATCCGCCTGAAGGTCGAGGAGTGCGGCGCCGACCACGCCGATTGCACGGTCGTCGTCGGCGGCACGATCTCGAACCGCAAGGGCGTCAACGTGCCCGATGTCGAGCTTCCCGTCGCCGCGCTCTCGCCCAAGGACCGGGCGGACCTGGAATTCGCCTGCGGCCTCGGCGTCGACTGGCTGGCGCTGAGCTTCGTCCAGCGCCCGGCCGACGTGATCGAGGCGCGCGACCTCGCCCGCGGCCGCGCCGCGCTCCTCGCCAAGATCGAGAAGCCCTCGGCGCTGAAGGTCTTCGACGAGATCCTCGAGGTGGCCGACGGGATCATGGTCGCGCGCGGCGATCTGGGCGTGGAGCTTCCGGTGCAGGACGTGCCGCCAATCCAGAAGCGGCTGGTGCGCAAGGCCCGCACGGCAGCGAAGCCGGTGATCGTGGCCACCCAGATGCTCGAATCGATGATCTCCTCGCCGATGCCGACCCGCGCCGAGGTCTCGGACGTCGCCACCGCGATCTACGAGGGCGCCGACGCGGTCATGCTCTCGGCCGAATCGGCCGCCGGCGCCTACCCGGTCGAGGCGGTGCGCACGATGCACAACGTCGCGATATCGGTCGAGAGCGACCCGATCTGGCGCGAGATCATCGCCGCCTCGCGCCGGATCGCGCATCGCAACGTCGCCGACGGCATCGTCGCCGCCGCGCGCGAGATCGCCGAGACGACCGACATCAAGGCGATCTGCTGCTTCACCGAATCGGGCTCGACGGCGGGCAAGGTGGCGCGCGAGCGTCCCTTCGTGCCGATCGTCGCGCTCAGCCCGAAGACCGAGGCGCTGCGCCGGATCAGCCTCGTCTGGGGCACGCATTGCGTCGCCACCGGCCCGATCGACCGTTTCAAGTCGGCGGTGATCAGCGCCGTGCGCGCGGTGCGCGATTTCGGCTTCGCCGAGGAAAGCGACCAGATCGTGGTCACCGCCGGCATCCCGTTCAACGTGCCGGGCACGACCAACATCCTGCGCGTCGCGCCCTGCGACGAGCGGCTGATCTTCCGCGCCGAGGCGGACTGACCGCGGCCCGCCTTCGGCCTTGCGTCACCGCCCGGGCGCCGCTATAGGGCACGCTTCAAGTCGCGCGGCCGGCCAATGTGGCATGCCGAGTCGCGCGTGACCACCTCTCGGATGAAGGAGACGGAAATGCCCAAGATGAAGACCAAGGCGAGCGCCAAGAAGCGCTTCAAGGTCACCGCCACCGGCAAGATCCTGTCGGCGCAGGCCGGCAAGCGGCACGGGATGATCAAGCGGACGAAGAAGTTCATCCGCGACGCGCGCGGCACCTCGGTCCTGAGCGAGCCGGACACCCGGATCGTCAAGACCTACATGCCCTACGACCGGTAAGGAGACCCTCAGATGTCACGCGTTACCTCCGGCAAGGTCACCCATGCCCGCCACCGCAAGATCGTCAAGGCCGCCAAGGGCTATTACGGCCAGCGCTCGCGCAACTTCCGCACTGCCACCCAGGCGGTGGACAAGGCCAACCAGTACGCCACCCGCGACCGCAAGAACCGCAAGCGCAACTTCCGCGCGCTGTGGATCCAGCGGATCAACGCCGCGGTGCGCGCGATCGACCCGACGCTGACCTATTCGCGCTTCATCCACGCGCTCGACCGCGCCGGGATCGAGGTCGACCGCAAGGTGCTGGCCGATCTCGCCGTGCACGAACCCGAGGCTTTCGGCCAGATCGTCGAGAAGGCCCGCGCCGCGACCGCCTGACCGCGACCGCCTGACCGGTCCGCCGACCGGCCGCTCCCGTCGCGTCGGCGGGGCGCCGGCCCCGCTTGGCCGCGCCAGCGGCGAAAAGGTCTTCTGCGCAGCAGTCCGCTTCGCCCCGCGCCGATGGCGCGGGGCTTTCTCGTCCGCGCCCGGCGTGACAGCGCCGGCCCCTTGCGCTATGCCCGGCGCCGGACCCGCCCGGAGGAGCAACGCATGACCCGGCCCCTTTCCCCCGCCGACCGCGCCAAGACCGCCGCCGCGCGCCGCTCGGTCGATTTCGTCGAGGACGGCATGAAGCTCGGCCTCGGCACTGGCTCGACCGCGGCGCTGATGGTGCGCGCGCTGGCTGCGCGCGCCCGCGACGAGGGGCTGAAGCTGACCTGCGTCGCCACCTCGACCCGCACCGCCCGGCAGGCCGAGGGCGAGGGGCTGAGCGTCGTTCCGCTCGACGAGGCGGGCTGGCTCGACCTGACCATCGACGGGGCCGACGAATTCGACGGCGACCTATCGCTGATCAAGGGCGGCGGCGGCGCGCTGCTGCAGGAAAAGATCGTCGCCTCGGCCAGCGACCGGATGATCGTCATCACCGATGCCTCGAAGGAGGTGAAGACGCTCGGCGCCTTCCCGCTGCCGGTCGAGGTGATCCCCTTCGGCTGGACGACGACGCGGATGCAGATCGAGGAGCTGCTCGGCGGCATGGACGTGATGGGCACCGAGATCACCCGCCGGATGGCCGGCGACGAGCCCTTCCGCACCGATGAGGGCAACTTCATCCTCGACCTCGCGCTGAACCGGATCGGCGATGCCCGCGCCCTTTCCGCGGCGCTCAACCAGGTCCCCGGCGTGGTCGAGAACGGCCTCTTCCTCGGCCTGTGCGACGCGGTGGTCATCGGCCATGCCGACGGCCGGGTCGAGACGCGCGACCTGAACGCCGGCACCGTGCACGAGGAACGCGTTCTCTTCGAGGAAAGCGACAACATCTTCCGCGACCTGTGAAGCCGGCGCGACCGGCGGGGGACATGATGGATTTCGACTTCGATCTCTTCGTCATCGGCGGCGGTTCGGGCGGCGTGCGCGCCGCGCGCGTCGCCGCCGGCCACGGCGCCACGGTGGCGCTGGCCGAGGAATACCGTATGGGCGGCACCTGCGTGATCCGCGGCTGCGTGCCGAAGAAGCTGATGGTCTTCGCCTCGGCCTATCCCGCTTCGATGGCGGAGGCGCGCGCCTATGGCTGGCGGGCCTCCTGCGAGGGTTTCGACTGGTCGCGCTTCCGCAGCGCCCTGCATGCCGAGCTCGACCGGCTGGAAAGCGTCTACACGCGCAATGCCGAGGCCGCCGGCGTCGCGCTCTTCCACCAGCGCGCGCGGCTCGTCGATCCCCACACGGTCGAACTGGCCGATGGCAGCCGCCACCGCGCCCGCCACATCCTGATCGCCACCGGCGGCAGGCCGTGGGTGCCGGAGAAGTTCTCGGGCCTCGGCGCGATGACCTCGAACGAGATCTTCCTCGCCGACAGGCTGCCGCGCTCGATCCTGATCGTCGGCGGCGGCTTCATCGCCTGCGAATTCGCCTGCATCCTGCAGGGACTCGGCGTCGAGGTGGCGCAGTATTACCGCGGCGCGCAGATCCTGCGCGGCTTCGACGACGACCTGCGCGCCCATGTCGCGGCCGAGATGGCGGCGCTGGGGATCGGGCTTCAGGTCGATACCGACCTCGTCGATCTCGAGCGGCTGCAGGATGGCCGCTTCGCCGCCACCGATACCCGCGGCGCGCGGCGCGAATTCGACCAGGTCCTCTTCGCCACCGGCCGCAGCCCCAGCACCGAGGGGCTGGGACTGGTGGAAGCCGGCGTGAGGCTTGCCGGGAACGGCGCGGTGATCGTCGACGACTATTCGCAGACCAGCGTGCCGTCGATCTTCGCCGTCGGCGACGTCACCGACCGGGTGAACCTGACGCCCGTCGCCATCCGCGAGGGGCAGGCCTTCGCCGATACCGTCTTCGGCGCGCGCCGGCAGGCGGTCGATCACAGCCTCGTCGCCTCGGCGGTCTTCACCCGCCCCGAGGCCGGCACCGTCGGCCTGACCGAGGCCGAGGCGCGCGAGCAAGGCCCGGTCGCGGTCTACATGACCACCTTCCGGCCGATGCAGTCGGCCTTCGCCGGCGGCGAGTCGCGGGTGATGATGAAGCTCGTCTGCGACCGCGACAGCGAAAAGGTGCTCGGCTGCCACATCGTCGCCCCCGGCGCCGCCGAGATGATCCAGCTTGCCGCCATCGCCATCGGCATCGGCGCGACCAAGGCCGATTTCGACCGCACCATCGCCGTGCACCCGACGATGAGCGAGGAGATCGTGCTGATGCGCGCGCCGCTGCGCAGCGACTGACCCGGCCCCGGGGAACGCGCAAGTCGCGCCGGGGTTTCATTGCCGGGGGGTCACTTCTGCGCGACATGCGCGTGGGGTCGGGCGTTTGCGGGTTGATTCAGTTCCGGTTGCGTCCACCTTGGGGAGGTGGCAATCAGCGCACATCACAGCGACGATCCAACCAAGGAGTGGCCATGTCTGGCAATAGTGGAGGGCCCTGGGGCGGCGGCGGCAACCGCGGCGGCGGAGGGCGCGGCTCGGGTGGCGGCCAGGGCCCGGGCGGGCAGGGACCGCAGATCCCTGAAATCGATGACCTGGTGAAGAAGGGCCAGCAGCAGCTGAAGGTCCTGATGGGCGGCGGCCGTGGCGGCAAGCGCGGCGGCGGCGGCGATGGTCCCGGGCTGAGCGGGCGCGGCGTCCTGCTGGGGGTCGCCGGTCTGGCGGTGCTCTGGCTCTTCGCCTCGTTCTACACCGTCAAGCCCGAGGAACGCTCGGTCGAGCTTCTGTTCGGCCAGGAATACCGCATCGGCCAGCCGGGCCTGAACTTCGCCCCCTGGCCCGCCGTGCGCGCCGAGAAGGTGCAGGTCACGACCGAGCGCGTCAGCGAGGTGGGCACCGGGCGCGGAGCGCTCGATTCCGGCCTGATGCTGACCCGCGACGAGGCGGTCGTGGACATCGAGTTCCAGGTGGTCTGGAACGTCGCCGATCCGGCGCGGTACCTCTTCAACCTCGCCGATCCGCACGAGA
>SLPP01000372.1 GCA_007131945.1 Paracoccaceae bacterium
GGGCTCGCAGTGGGAGAACGTGATCGTCTGGGACGATGGGCTCGGGCGCAGCGATCTCGATCGCCGCCGCTGGCTCTACACGGCCATCACCCGCGCCGAGCGCGGCCTCGTCCTGCTCGCCTGAGGCAGCGCGATGATCGACCTGAACGATGTCTGGGCGCCGCCCGCCCGCCATGATCTGCGTGCGATCAAGGTCCGGCTTGCGGACACGGCCCGCGAGTGGCTGCCGCCCCTCTTTCCCGAGGCGCAGCTGACGCATGATCGGCGTGCGCTGAGATGCGCCGACTTGTCCGGACGCCGTGCGCGCGGCGAAGGCTCCTGCATTCTGCATCTGGACGGGCCATATGCCGGCTGGGGGTTTGACTTCGCCACGGGCGAGCGCGCTGGACCGATCGATCTGATCTACCATGCCACCGGCATGACCGACGGGCGGCTCTTCGATGAGGCCGCACGGCTTGCCCAAATGGAGCGCGACCTTGCCCTGCGACCCCGCACGGCACCCCTTGCTCGGCCGGACCACAGTCTGGAGATCCGTCGCATCCTGGACGAGTGCCAACCCCTCGCCGACAGCGTGGCCGAGGATTACCTACGCGCGCGCGGGCTCGAGGATCCGGGATCGCCGGATCTGCTCTTCCATCCGGATCTGACCGATTACGAGACCCGCCGTGGTTGGCCCGGCATGGTGGCCATCCCGCGCCTTGCGAGTGGCGAACCCGCCGGCGGCATTCATCGCACCTTTCTGCACGAGGATGGCAGGTCCCGGGCACCGGCAGGCAAGAAGATGCTGGGCTCGATCGCCGAGGCGGCGGTGCGGCTCTATCCGATGACCGAGGATGGCCGACTTGCGGTCGCGGAGGGCATCGAGACCGCACTGGCCGCGCATCGCCTCTTCGGCACGCCGGTCTGGGCGGCACTTTCGGCCAACGGGCTGGCCCGGTTCCAGTGGCCCGAAGGCACCCGGCACGTCACCATCCATGCCGATGACGGCGATGCCGGTCGACAGGCGGCCGCCGCGCTCTCGGATCGCCTGAACCGGGCCGACATCCCGAGCGAGATCGTCTGGCCGCTGCATGGCGACGACTTCAACGACGACCTGCGGCGCGGGGCGCGTGCCGAGGATTACGAGAAACGGACGGCGCCCGGGGCCGCCGAACCCGTCGCGCCCGAGACAGGTAGGGTCGTCGCACCGGCCGCCGACCTCGATACGCTGATCGCTGCGGCCGAGGCGTTGACCAATCCGCCGGAATTCGAGCCCCTTTCCACACTGCTCGGGCGCATCGCACTGGCAAAGCTCGATCCTTTGCCCGAAAGGCAGGTTATCGCGCGGATCAAGTCCGCGACCGGGATCGGCATGTCGGTCCTGACGCAGCAGCTGGCCGAGCTCCGTCGCCGTGTGAATGCCACCGGCAATCCGAACGCCCCGATCCCGAAGCCCGCCTGGTTCAACCGCCTCCGGCTCGACCTGGCCGGCGCGCCCGAGCGGAACGAGGCGAACGTCATCGTCGCGCTCAACTCCGACCCGGCCTTCGCGGGCGTGCTGGCCTTCGACGAGTTCGCCCAGGAAATCATCGTGCGCCAGCCGCTGCCCTGGGACATCGCTACCGTGCCTCCACCTCGCCCGTGGGAGGATGCCGACGACATACGCATGGCCGAGTGGCTGCAGATCCGCGGCATCAATGTGGCGCCGGTGGTCGTGGGGCGCGCCGTCGGCGCCGTCGCCCGTGAGCTGCGCATTCATCCCGTCCGCGACTGGCTCGACACGTTGAAATGGGACGGCACGCCCCGTATCGAGACCTGGACCAGCGCCTATCTCGGCGCCGAGCCCAGCGCGTTCCACCACACCATCGGCGCGCTCTGGCTGATCTCGGCCGTGGCGCGCATCTACCGGCCCGGCGTGAAGGCCGACCACATGCTGATCCTCGAGGGGCCACAGGGGGCGCGCAAATCGACCGCGATCAAGGTGCTGGCCGGCGAGGCGTGGTTCACCGACGAGCTGCCGGAGTTGGGCTCGAAGGACGCCGCGCTGCACATGCAGGGCATCTGGATCGTCGAGATCGCAGAACTCGATGCTATCGGCCGCGCCGAGGTCTCGCGCATCAAGGCGTTCCTGACCCGCACGACCGACCGGTTCCGCCCGCCCTACGGCCGCTACACCGTCGAGGTGCCGCGCCAGTGCGTCTTCGCCGGCACCGTGAACCCCGACACCTACCTGCGCGACGAGACCGGCAACCGCCGTTTCTGGCCGCTGCGCTGCGGGACCATCGACATTGCCGCACTCGTCCGCGACCGCGACCAGCTCTGGGCCGAAGCCGTCCACCGGTTCCGCGCTGGCGCAATCTGGTGGATCGAAGATCCGGCGCTGCTGGCAGAAGCCCGCGAGGAGCAGGACCGCCGCTACCAGTCCGACGCCTGGGACGATCTGATCGAGCACTGGCTGACGCACGAAGTCCGCACCGTCTCCGACGGCTACCCGGACTACGGCAACGCGCGCACCGAAAGCGTGCAGCGCCCCGAGCCGCTGAAAGACGTGTCGGTCGGCGAAATCCTGGAGGAGGCCATCGGGCTCGAGCCGGCGCGCTGGACGCGCGGCGACCAGATGCGCGTTTCGGCCTATCTCAAGGCGAACGGCTGGGAACGGTACCGCCGGCGCGATGAGGGCGGGCGCGAGGCACCGCGGGTGTGGCGGTATCGGATACCATCAAACACGATCCCCTGAACACAGCCGTGATGCGAGGACCTTGTACAGGGCACTGGAGGATGGAGAATTCGGGTTGGCAGGAACTAGATGCTGTGGCAAAGATGAGAAACAACACAACGGGGAGGCCGGCGACGTGACATACCAAGAGCGTGTCGCAGCATGGGTCACCGCGTGCTTCCCTGCTTCGGCACGCGAAAACGTGTCTGAGCGGTCACATCGTTTTCTTGAGGAAGCGATTGAACTGGCTCAAGCGAGCGGGTGCACGAAGGAGGACGCGCGGCAAATCGTCGATTACGTCTTTGATCGGCCTGCCGGCGCACAAGAACAAGAGGTCGGCGGCGTTATGGTCACGCTCGCTGCATTGTGTAATGCGCTCAAACTATCGATGGACGATGCAGGAGACAAAGAACTGGCGCGAAACTGGGAGAGAATTGAGGCTATCCGACGCAAGCAAGCCTCAAAGCCTGCCGGTTCTCCCTTACCCCAACGAGTTGAGAGTCGTCTTCATGCATCGGTGTCCAGATGATGATGTCGCCCGCGACCTTGCGGGGTCCGCTGGGTGATTGTCTCGTTCGGGACCACTCGTTTGAAGGAAATATGCCTCGTGTTAAGTGAGGCTGAAGTCGCTTTAGGGACGGTAAACGCAAAGGCACTTGTGTCGATCATCGCAGACATCGAGGCGCACCAGAACGCCGAAGAAATGTTGGATTTCATGGACGGGATCGTTCAGGTAAAAGGCAATGATACGCTCGAGATTTCTCTCGGGAGCAATTATTATGTAGTCCTTGTTCCAGTTGGGATACGATTTCAACGGGGCAATGACGGCCAAGTCATCTGGCACACTGTCGAGCGTCTCAAAGTTACTGCGATAGGGGAATGTGATGCCTGCTGATGGTGGCGAGGTTGCCGACTGGTTCTCCAAGCCTGGGGACGCAATTTGTGCATTGATGCATCGTCGAGGCGTAACAGCCGACGATCTTGCAGCATATCTCGACGGCGGCGTCAGTGAGCTCCGAGGCATTCTGGAAGGGCACAGTCGCATCGATGCCCGTTCGTCTGAGGTGCTGAGCCGCTACCTTGGCGGCAGCACGAAGTTCTGGCTCAAGCGGCAGGAGAACTTCGAGCTGGCCCTCGAGAGGGCTGTGGAGGCTGCGGCGGAACACGCAGACGATTGGTTCGGCAGCGTGCCTTTTCCTCAGTCACGTGGTCGGAGGCCAGCAACGGACAAAGCGGTGCGGGACGAACTACGTCGTCGTATGCTCTTCTACAGCGTCCCGACCCTTTCGACTTGGGAGCAAAGGTACGGCAGGATCTGTAGTGAAACGCACTTCCGACGCTCAATGAGTTTCGTGCCTCTGAACTCGGCCGTTCTTCTTTGGCTGCGGCGCGGAGAGTTGGAGGCAGAACTCGTCCAAACCCGTTCGTGGTCGCCGAAAAAACTTGAGGAACGCCTGGTGCGCATACGCCAACTCTCCAAGATAAATCACCCTTCGCGCTTTCTTCCGAAGCTCCGCTCGATCTGCGCCGAAGCCGGCGTTGCGGTCGTCGTTGTCCGGACCCCGAAAGGATGCTATGCGAGCGGTGCAACCCGCCTTATCTCTGCAGATAAGGCAATGATACTCCTTAGCTTCCGGCATCGTTCCGACGATCAGTTCTGGTTCACAGTGTTTCATGAGATCGGGCATCTACTGCTCCACGGCGCCGAAACGTTCGTCGACAGCGACGAAACACCCATTGATGAACTGGAGCAGCAGGCAAACGGTTTTGCACGGCAATGCCTGATCCCGCCCGAACGAGAAGAAGAGTTTCTTCGCCTTAAGGCTGTCAGAAACTCGATCATTCGATTCAGTGTGTCGGTAGGAATTGCGCCCGGATTGACAGTCGGGCAAATGCAACACCGACAGATGATTGAGCACAGTCAGATGAACTTTCTGAAACGTCGGTGGAAATGGGAGGATATTGATCACGCCTGTGTGTAGCTATTATCCTCTGAAGTGTATGAAGTTCAGTGGTGACTTTTGCCAGTTGCATAAAGCGTCTTCGAGGACGGCCATGCCCACTTGGACATCGCGATCAAGATCGTCGAGCATCTGTTGAAGTTGTGCAGGCGCCGTGTTCGCATTTGTAGCCCCGTTGAAGAGCAGTCTTGCACCTCGGCTTGGCCCTGTCGCTCCCTGAAGATATGCTGAGAGCGGCTGCATCGCCACGATGCCATAGCGCGCCAAGAGCATGAGGTAGTCGAACTTCGCAAGTCGGCCGAAGCTCGGGATTTTCAGCGAGTTGTAAACTGCGTCGAACCGGTCATTCGGACCGTGTGCCAAGACCCCCTGCAGGAACGCCTGTTGGCCACGCGCCCCGATGAGCCTGACGTATTCGCGGACAACATGGCCAGTGTATCTGGCTGAACCCGGTCGAAGGCTTTCATACTTCCTGTGGTTGCCGAACTTCCCGCGAATACTGGTCCAATTCGCAGCCAGCCATGCATCGAATGCGGCAGGATTGCCGGAGACCGATGGCCAATCCCAGAGGCCGTTGCCAAGCATTCCATAGACGTCCTGCAGACGCAGCCAACCACTATCGGCGGGCTTCGCGAAATGCGTCATGAGAAAAACAAGCCAAGCAGCCTCTTCGAGATTGCCGCTCGCGACATGGAAGACGACAGCACGCTCTGGGTTGAAGAGGGCGTCATGCGGGTCTGCGCGCCGCGGTGAAATCGGACGTGCCTGGACAAGTCTGTAGTAGTCTTCCCGCCGGACGCTGGCGATGAGCTGAAGCGCTAGTGTATCAAGTGCTCTCGGATCCTGAACACCCGGCAACGGTCGTGTTTGGGCTGAGTGCGCGAGAAGACCAGCCCTGAATTGCTGACGTTGCGCGTTTCTTGTTGGCCAGGTCATTTCGATCTTCCACTAGTCAAAGTGAGGCGTCATCTTTAGTCGTCGGCGGCAGCTCTTTCACAAACGGAAGATACACCGCATTGGAAAAGCCCGATCTTAATCCCGACAAGTCCTCGCGCCGGCACCTTGCCCAATGCACCTGGAGCAGTCGCACTATATCAGCCCAATATGGATCAACTATCACATCTTCAGCCTTGAAACTTTCTCCGTCTCTGATGCGCCTCTCTGCATCAAGTAGTGCGGGGGCCAATTCAAATGGGTTGCCAGAAGGCATCTCTGGCATCTCATTCGTCCTTTGATGGCCTTCGTCGGTATACCTCTTTGCCGCGTCAATATATCCGTCATAGATGTGCATCGAGCCAACATGGTGAATAAAGGTTCCGAGCTTAACCCCAAGTCGACACGCAAACATTTCCTGAAGCATCGTGAAGCAGAATATGTCATGTGGCAGGCCCCAGTATGCATCGTTGGACCTCATTGTCGCCGACATATGCAGTTGTTCATCCCGGAGGTGGAGCTGCATGGTGGTTGTGCAGGGGATTTCTTTCTTTTCGACATAAATATCTTCGGCATCAAAAAGCTGGATTACAGCACGACGGCTGCCCGGCCTACGAGTGAGCAGGTTTGCAACACTCTCAATCTGATTGATGCTGCCGTTCTTTCGAAGAAGCCGAGGACCATACGCGCCTTGAAGCACTCCATCTACCGCATCGTCCTCGTACCGGCGGATATAAGGCTTGATGAAGTCAAGCTGATCCGAGCCGGAGAGGTACCACAGAAGCTCACCGATCGCACTAAATGGCTTGCCCCGATCTTCTGATCGGCTCAATCGCGATCTTGGCTGCCGAATTCGGAGTGTTACTCCAAGGTATTCGAGCGTGCCTCCCCTGGTGCCACGATTCTTCGAGCCCTCTTTGAGCAGTCGTTCATAGAGATCGATCAAGACATCATCGAGGCTGTCGCCGACTATTTCCATACAGGAAAACTCTCTGCTCGAACCGTAGGCCGGTCACTCGATGCCATGTTGTTCCTCCAATTTGCGGCGGTCAAGCGAAGTTGCGGGGTTCTTCACGCGTCGTCGCGGACTTACCGCGAGGACTGAACAACGCCGCCGCGCAAAGTGGAACTCTCAATATGGTCCCAACCTCCCCGGTGGTCCCAACCCTGTCCCAACCTCTTCAGGGGGTTGGGGACACGAAAAGCTGTTCAAAATCAACGGTGTCCCCAACCTCACCCCGTGGTCCCAACCTTTTGCTATACATTCATGTGGGAGAACGAAAAACGTCGGGAAAACGCTTTTCTATACGAAAAGAGTAGGACCCCCGTTGGGGACACCGAGGTTGGGACCACATTCGATCAAGCCATTGATATGCAGTGGTAAAACGCTGTCCCAACCCCTCCGGAGGTTGGGACCACACGCTGCGAGGTTGGGACCGGGGGCCATTGGCGCCGGACGTTGTGTCCGGGAGCAATCCGCGGCCGATTTTACTTTGGCTGCGTCGCACAGGATGCTACATCTTTCGTCGACCAAAGCCGAAGGCCCACAGCTGTGAGCCTTCACGATGAACATACCGATCCCTGCGCAGGACGCCCGCCCAGAGCCGGCGGCGATTTCTAGTTCCTGCATCCTCGCCCTCGATCTCGGCACCACCACCGGCTGGGCCCTGCGCGCCGCGGACGGGCTGATCACCAGCGGCACGGTGTCGTTCCGCCCGAGCCGGTACGATGGCGGCGGCATGCGGTATGTCCGCTTCCGCGCCTGGCTCGAACGACTGGCCGCGGATGCCGGTCCCATCGGCGCCATCCACTTCGAAGAAGTGCGCCGGCATATTGGCACGGACGCAGCGCATGTCTTCGGCGGGCTGCTCGCCACGCTCACGGCATGGGCCGAGACCGCGGGCGTGCCCTATCAGGGCGTGTCCGTTGGCACCATCAAGCGCCACGCCACCGGCCGGGGAAATGCCGACAAGGCCGCGATGATCGCGGCCGCCCGTGCCCGTGGGTTCAGCCCCGCCGACGACAACGAGGCGGATGCGATCGCCATCCTCTTCTGGGCGATCGAGACCGCGGGAGGCGTGGCATGAAGGGCATGCGGTTCACCCCGAAAGGCTACGGCGGCGAGCGGCGTGGCCCCGAGCGCGTCAAGCGCGAGGGCTGGAAGGAACAGGGTGTGCTGGCGGTCGCCGTTGACGACGACCGGCTGACATGGCCGGAGCGCGAGCTGGTCCGCCAGCTTGGCGAAAAACTCTACGGCAAACGTGCGGAGGACAGGCGCCATGGGTGAGTGGACAATGACGCAGGTGGCCGACCGGCTGGAACTCGCCGCGGACGTGTTCGCGCGGCTGCCAGAGGTAAAGCCGCAGGGCTATTTCAACGCCTGGCCGGAGTACTTCCACAGCTTCGGCGACCAGGTGGGCCAGGAGCCGCGGATGCGCCGGCCGCGGCCGAGCCCGCGCGACATCACCGAGGCGGAGGAGACGCTGCTCTGGCTGCGCTGGCTGGAGAAGGACGATGCGCGGATCGTCTGGCTGCGCGCCAACCGCAAGCCGTGGAAGAAGATCTGCTGGGAGTTGGGCGTCAGCCGGGCCACGGCCAACCGACGCTGGCAGTACGGCATCGCGGTCATGGTCTGGCGGCTGAACGGGAAGCGGGTGCCGGCGAAACGGTCGATGGGGTTCGTCATCGCTCGGGCAGGGGTAAGTCCGTAGCTGAGCAAAGATGAGCGTGCGCCGCAGTCGCGCCTCACACCGCAAGCTGCGCCTTGATGAACGCGAATAGCCTCGGGTCAGGCTTTCGGAGACCGAGGCCTCGCGGACGGCCATGGCGCCGCGTAATGAGAAGACCGGCATGATCGTAACAAATCTCACCGACACGGGTCCATTGCCATTCCCGTCGCCCCGAGCGACCCTGAAAAATCAGCCGGTTCGATGTTGCCATGAGCCGTCCCCGATCAACGCGGAAAAAGAAATCCGGGTCCCAGTAGCAGATGCCTCCGGCGCGAAGCTCCGCTGGACCGGATCTGCCACGGGGCGAGGCACTAGAGTATCCGGAGAAGCAAGAGGGCCTCGCCTCATAGAGGTCCACCCGGTCGATCTCGAGGAAGAGCTCATCTCCCGGCGGAAGATGATCGTCGAACTTGCGCTTGGCGAGTGGCAGGAGCTTCGGTTGGCTTGCAGCCGCAACCTCCGCGTCAAGCTTCCGGTTCCGCACTTCCAGGAAGATAAGTGCGATCCCCAGCACAGCGAGAAACGCGAAAATCGTCGCCCCGAGGCCGCCACCGAGACTCAGCAGCGAAAAAAACAAAGCCAGAAACACTATGGCGAAAAGATACAGAACGGGCATGGCATCGCCCCCGGTTCGCTCGTCAGATTTGATGATTATACACGCATTGCCTCGCGGGACGCAGCGCAAAATGCTGCGTCGAGCGGGCATTCCTTTCATAAGCAGCCCCTTCTCCGCGACATCCGGTCCTTCACTCTGTCAAGACCTACTGAACCTGCGAGACAATTCCCCGCGAGACACCGGCCGGCGAGACGGCTCGCGAACCAGAGGCTATCAAGTGGATAGACTCGGGGTCGTGCGCTCGGACGAACCGCCACCAATAGGGCGTGGATTCCCGGTGGCTTCCAGATTCCAGGCGGGATCCAGCGGCGCCAGAAATGTGCGGGTTCGCGATGACAAAACGCCTACCAAACAACGCGGTGAAAACCGTCTCCAAACCGGCTCCGGAGACGGTTTTTCCGGTGCAAACGCCTACCGAACGATACGGAAAAACTCTCTCCGCCGCCGGCTAACATACTGATTTTACGGTTCCTTTCTGAACACCGGCGTATGCTGGGGGGCGCAGCGCGCAACATCGCCAGCGACAGGGCCGAAATTTTGGGAGTCCACCCCGCGTGGAATCCACCCCGTGAAGCTGAAATAACCAAGCAATAAC
>SLPP01000167.1 GCA_007131945.1 Paracoccaceae bacterium
CGCCGCCTCCACCGCCGCCAGCATCTCGCGCGCCGTCTCGACGCGGATCACCGTGACGCCCGCCGGCGGCGGCACGCTTGCCGGGCCGGTGACGAAGCTCACCCGCGCGCCGAGATTGCCGAGCGCCGCGGCGATCGCCGTGCCCTGCGTCCCCGAGGACCGGTTGGCGATGTAGCGCACCGGGTCGATCGGCTCGTGCGTCGGCCCCGAGGTGACGATCACGTGCCGCCCCGCCAGCGGCCCGGCCGACAGCGCTGCGGCGATCGCGGCAAGGATCGCGCGCGGCTCGGCCATCCGGCCGGGTCCATGCTCGCCGCAGGCCATGTCGCCCACCTCGGGCCCCACGGTCAGCACGCCGTCGGCGCGCAGCTGCGCCAGGTTTCGCCGCGTCGCCGGATGCTCCCACATCCGCACGTTCATCGCCGGCGCGATCAGCACCCGCTTGTCGGTGGCCATCAGCAGCGTCGAGGCCAGGTCGTCGGCATGCCCGCCCGCCATCTTCGCCATCAGGTCGGCGGTGCAGGGCGCCACCACCACCAGATCCGCCGCGCGCGAAAGCTGGATATGCCCCATCTCGGCCTCGGTCGTCAGGTCGAAGAGATCGCGATGCAGCGGCGTGCCGGCTAGCGCGGCGAGCGAGAGCGGCGTGACGAACTGCTCGCCCGCCCGCGTCAGGACCGGCACAACCCCCGCGCCCTCGTTGCGCAGCATGCGGATCAGCTCGAGCGTCTTGTAGGCCGCGATCCCGCCGCCGATGACCAGAAGGATGCGCTTGCCGGACAGCATGGGCGGTCTCCGCTGAAGATGCGGGGAGCCTAGGGGCGGGGTCGGCGGATTTCAACCGCAACCGGCGCCGACGCCCGTTCAGGCACGGTCCGTGACCCGGTGCCCCGGCCCCGGCAGGGCGGCAGCGGAAGGCCGCTTTCGCCGGCGGGACGGGCGCGGTTGCATTACGACCCCGATTTACAATTCTGGGTTAAGTGGTATGCTCGAAACCCGAATTGATGCGATTTTTTTTTTGGAGGAGAAGACCCATGAGCGATCAGGAATACGAAGTCATCGCCACCGTCTCGCCGCGTTCCGTCGGCCCGGCCTCGGTATTCGACGAATCGGTACCCATTACCAGCGCCAACGCATCCCAGTACCGCTCGACCGAAAGCGACCTGCGCGACGCCAAGGCCGCGCTGAGCAGGGCCGGCTTCCATGTCTTCGAGGAGGCCAGCACCGATCAGGTGATCTCGATCGGCGGCTCGGCGAAGAAGTTCAAGGATTTCTTCGGCGCCAAGATCAGCCGCCAGAAGAGCGAGTTGCTGCCGGGCATGGAGACCACCTTCATGGCCACGCCCGAGGATTCGGCCGAGGCGCTGCTGCACGCACCGGGTGAACTCTCGGATCTGATCGAGGGTGTCGTGATCTCCCGCCCGCCGACCTATTTCTCGCCCTCGGCGATCCCGCCGATCGCCCCGGTTCATGCCAGCGCCTATCCGTATTTCTTCGTCCCCGACGGGATCGCGGTGATGCTGCGCGCGGCGCGGGTGCACCGGCTCGGCGTGACCGGCAAGGATGTCGTGGTCGCCATGCCCGATACCGGCATGGCGCCGCATGCCTTCTACTCCCAGCGTGGCTACCGCGTGCTGACCACGCTCCTCGGGCCCGGGGCCTCGGGTCCGGGCGTCGATGCGAACGGACACGGCACCGGCGAGGGGGCGAATGTCTTCGCCTGCGCCCCCGATTGCCGGCTGATCCCGGTGAAGATGGGCAACGACGCGGTCGGCGCCTTCAACACGGCGGTCAACGCCAATCCGAAGCCGCAGGTGATCACCAACAGCTGGGGCTATCACATCGACCGCCCCGGCACTTCGATGCCCTCCTGGCTGAAGCCGCTGGAACTCGCGGTCGCCAACGCGGTCGCCGACGGGATCGTCGTCTGCTTCTCCGCCGGCAACGGGCACCTCGCCTTTCCTGCCAGCCATCCGGACGTGATCGCGGTCGGCGGGGTGCATGTGAACCTGCCGGACATCAACGATTTCGAGGCGTCGAGCTATGCCTCGAGCTTCAATTCGACCTGGTATCCCGGCCGCGCCGTGCCCGATGTCTGCGGCCTGACCGGCAACCGGGTGACGCATTCCGGCAGCGGTTTCGCGCCCAGCATCATGCTTCCGGTGCAGGAGGGAGCGTCGCTTGACACGATCTGGCCGCCGACGGGTTCGGCGCCCGACGGCTGGGGGCTCTTCTCGGGTACCTCCGCGGCCTGTCCGCAGGTCGCCGGCATCGTCGCGCTGATGCTCGAGCGCAACCCGTCGCTGACGCCGGCGCAGGTCAAGGAGCGCCTGATGAAGAGCGCGCGCGACGTCAGGAAGGGGACGACCGCGACCGGGCATACCGCGACGACCGGTCCGGACCTGGCGACCGGCGCGGGTCTGGCGGATGCGAAATGGGCCTATCTGAACACGATGGCCGATGTCGCCTCGACCTTCTTCGCCGCGCCGAAGGAGCAGCAGATGGCGATGGTCAGCGAAGGCCGGATGCCGGCGATCTCGCCGGAATTCGTCTCCGACCTGATCGACACGCTGCGCTCGCGCTGACGGAACAGCCGCGCGGGGATCCCCCCGCGCGGCACGAGCCTGGAACGGAGCCGATGGGCGAGGCATCCACGATCACGGCGCAACTCGTGATGCGGCGCGAGGACGGCCGATCCATCCTCGATCTCGAGGGGCCGGTGACCGCCGCCTCGCGCCAGCGCAAGGCGGGCGATCTGCCCGAGGCGCGCGTCGCCGAGATCCGCGCGCGGCTGGAGGCGGCCGGCTTCACGGTCGAGGGCGGCAATGCCAACACGCTCTCGGTCAGCGGCCCGGCCAGGCTCTTCGCCGAGGTGTTCGGGCTCGACCCGGGCGCCGCCGGTGCCGCCGGCGTGCCGGCCCATGCCGCGCGCATCCGCGCCGATCTCGAACCCTATGTCGCGGATGTCTTCGTGCCGCCGCCGCCGGAATTCTTCCCCTGACCTATTGCCGCGCGGCGACGAAGAGCGCCAGACGCGCGCGAACCTCCTCGACCAGAGACTGGGTCCGCTCGTCGGTCAGCGCGGCGAGGAGGTCCGAAACCGCCGGATCGAAGTTGTGACCCGAGGCCGGCGGCTGCGTCGGAACCGCCGAGAGTTGCCAGCCGATCGCGTCGAGCGCCTGCAACGGTGCGGGTTCCTCGACGAGCCGAAGCGCGATCGCGTGAACCAGCAGATGGCGCAGGGCGCCAAGCTCTGCAATTGCGGCCAGCAGATGATCCTGATGCGACATGGCGCCGGTTCCTCGTGCAGGGTCCACCCGCGGCTCGGATCGTGGCGGGCACGCATGCATTGCAGCAGATCGTGCTTAACCGGCGGTAAAGCCACCCGCCGCCGCCCGCCATTGCCCGCCGGGTCGGTCCCGCGCCCGGCGCGGCGCGACGCGCGTCAGCCGGGGCGCGGCAGCTCGCGCCGTCGCCAGCGATGCATCAGGTCCGCGCCGCAGCGGCTGGACTCGACCAGCTCGAACGGGCGCGGGCCGATGGCGGTGACACCCATCGCGGCGAGTCCCGCCGTGCCGTCGGCGCCGAAGGCGTAACCGGCTGAAAAGATCACCAGCTCGTCCACCAGCCCCGCCTGCAGAAGGCTTCCGCCCAGCCCGCCGCCGCCCTCGCAAAAGACGCGGGTGAGCCCCCTCGCGCCGAGTTGCGCCAGCGCGTCGCGGATGTCGAGCCGGCCCATCGCATCGGTTGCGCAACAGATCATCTCTGCGCCCCGTTCGGTCCAGGCGTTGCGCGTCGCGGGCGCCGCCTTCGCACCGTGCAGCAGCCAGACCGGCGCCTGGGCGAGGCTCCGGCCAAGCCGGCTGTCGACGGTCAGGCCCAGGCGACTGTCGGCGACGATCCGCACCGGCTGCCAGTCGGTGCCGAGTTCGCGCACGCGCAGGTCGGGGTCGTCGGCGCGCGCGGTACCGGCGCCGATCAGCACCGCGTCGTGGCTGGCGCGCATCAGATGCACACGCCGGCGCGCCTCGGGCCCCGTGATCCAGCGGCTCGTCCCGGTCGAGGTGGCGATGCGCCCGTCGAGCGTGAGCGCAAGCTTCAGCGTGACGCGCGGGCGTCCGCGGTCGAGGCGCAGCAGGAAGCCGGCATTGGCCTCGGCCGCCTCGTGCGCCGCGACGCCCTCGGTCAGGTCGATCCCGGCACGTCGCAGCATGGCGTGGCCGCGGCCGGCCACGCGCGGGTCCGGGTCGGTCAGCGGGGTCACGACGCGCATGATGCCGGCATTGGCCAGCGCCGCGGCGCAGGGCGGTGTCAGGCCGTGATGCGCGCAGGGCTCGAGGCTGACATAGGCGGTGGCGCCGCGCGCGGCCGCGCCCGCCTGCGCCAGCGCGAGGGTCTCGGCATGCGGTCGCCCGCCGGGTTGCGTCCAGCCACGTCCGACGATCCGGCCCTTCGTCACGATCACGCAGCCCACCGCCGGATTGGGCCAGACCCGGCCCAACCCGCGCCGCCCCAGCGCGATGGCGAGCCGCATGAAGCGCAGATCGGCCTCCGGCGTGGTCATCTCATCCCGGCGAGGGGAGGCCACCTAATCCTCGGCCTGGGCCTGCGGGCGCAGTTCGGCGACGAAGCGATCGAAGTCGTCGGCGGCCTGGAAGTTCTTGTAGACGCTGGCGAAGCGGACATAGGCGACGGTATCGATCCGGGCCAGCGTCTCCATCACGATCTCGCCGATGACGCGCGAGGGCACGTCGGTGTCCCCCAGGCTTTCCAGCCGCCGCACGATTCCCGAGAGCATCTGGTCGATCCTCTCGGGCTCGATCGGACGCTTCTGCATGGCGATGCGGACCGAACGTTCCAGCTTGTCGCGGTCAAAGGGCTCGCGCTTGCCCGAACTCTTCACGACGACCAGATCGCGCAGCTGCACGCGCTCATAGGTGGTGAACCGCCCCCCGCAGGCCGGGCAGAAGCGGCGTCGGCGGATGGCGACATGGTCTTCGGCGGGGCGCGAGTCCTTAACCTGGGTATCGACGTTTCCGCAGAACGGGCAGCGCATGACTTCTCCCTTGGCGTGGCGATGGCAACGGCCACAGCGACTATAGGGAGCATCCAACAGCTTGGGTAGCCGAAAAACCGGACCCCCAGATCAAGCGCGCCCGCTGTTGCGGCGCAGGCTCAGTTGAGCACGATCACCCGCATGTTGCCGGTTCCCTCGGCGCGCACCATCTCGAACAGGACGCGCGCGTTGTCGGGGTGCAGCCTCACGCAGCCGGCGCTGGCCGGACGGCCCAGGCGGCTGATCTGGTCGGTTCCGTGGATCGCGTAATGGCCGCTGTAGAAGATCGCGAAGGGCATCGGCGCGTTGTTGTATCGGCTCGAGCGGTGATGGCGCGAAAGCCATTGCGCGGTCCATTCGCCGATCGGCGTCACCTTGCCGCTGCGGGCGGTCGAGACCGGCCATTCGTGGATCAGCTGGCCGTCGTGGTAGACATGCATCGTCTGGGTCGAGATGCTCACCCGTGCGATGATGCGGTCGGCATGAGCGGTGGCTGGCAGACACACCGCTACGAGCGCCGCAAATGCGGCGGACAGGATAGTTTTCATTCGCAGCCCCCAGGCGAAGAATTCAATGGAATCAAATTGGCAGAGGCCGGTTCAAGGATCGTAAATGCGCCCCCGTCCGGTCAAGTGCGAAATCCGCCCGGCGGGACGACAGGCGACAGGCCAGCCGGCCCCGGGTGGTACGGGGCCGTCTCGAGGCCCCGCGCGGCGTCGATCAGGCGCGGGCGCGTCCTGCCACAGGCACCACAACCGACCGGCCTGCCGAAAGTTTCATTGTGGTTAATTTTTCAGATTTAACATTCAAAAACAGCCGGTTGCCGGAGCGTCCAACCTTGGACGCTGGCCCGGAAAGGCTGCCCCTCGGCTAGTCGTCGGCCTCCACCCGCCCTTCGCGCAGCCGCAGCCGGCGGTCCATCCGCGCGGCGAGTTCGAGGTTGTGGGTGGCGATCAGCGCCGCGAGCCCGGTGCCGCGGACCAGCTCCATCAGCACGCCGAAGACCTGGTCCGAGGTGCCGGGATCGAGATTGCCGGTGGGCTCGTCGGCGAGCAGGATCTGCGGCGCGTTCGCCATCGCCCGGCAGAAGGCCACGCGCTGCTGCTCGCCCCCCGAAAGCGCGGCGGGGCGGTGATCGGTGCGCTCGGCCAGTCCCACACGCGCCAGGAGGTCGCGCGCGCGCTCGGCGGCGCGGGCGCGGCCCGCGCCGTTGGCAAGCTGCGGCAGGGCGACATTCTCGAGCGCGGTGAATTCGGGCAGCAGGTGATGGAACTGGTAGACGAAGCCGATCCGGTTGCGGCGGGCGAGCGTGCGGGCGTCATCGCCAAGGCTTCCCATGTCGCGCCCGTCGATCACCACGCGCCCCGCATCGGGCTGGTCCAGGAGCCCGGCGATGTGCAGCAGCGTCGACTTCCCCGCGCCCGAGGGGGCGACCAGCGCCACGACCTCGCCGCGCGCGAGCGTCAGGCTCGCGCCGGCGAGCACATGGACGGGTGCCGCCAGCGCCCGACGATAGGTCTTCTCGATCGCCTCGAGCGCGAGGACCGGCTCATTCATAGCGCAGCGCCTCGACCGGGTTCATCCGCGCCGCCCGCCGGGCCGGAAAGAGCGTGACGATGAACGACAGCCCCAGCGACAGCGCCACCGCGCGCCCGACGTCCCAGGCCCGCAGCTCGGCCGGCAGCGCGTAGATTCCGCGGATGGAGGGATCCCAGACATCCCCGCCCGAGACATAGTTCACCACGGCAAAGATCGGGTCGATGTAGATCGTGAAGAGCACGCCCAGGATCACCCCGAAGACCGTCCCCAGGACCCCGATCGAGGCCCCGCAGAGGAAGAAGACCCGCATCACCGATCCCTCGGTCAGACCCATCGTGCGCAGGATGCCGATGTCGCGGCCCTTGTTCTTCACCAGCATGATCAGCCCCGAGATGATGTTCATCGCCGCGATCAGAACCAGGATCGAGAGGATGACGAACATCACGTTGTCCTCGATCGTCAGCGCGCGCAGGAAGGCGCCGGCGCTGTCGCGCCATGTCCAGAGCATCGCCCGCCCGCCCGCCGCCTGCAGGATCGGGATGGACAGGGCTTCTATCCTGTCGGGATCGGCGACCATCACCTCCAGCTCGTCGGCAACGTCGTCGCGGTTGAAATAGAGCTGTGCCTCGGCGAAGGGCATGTAGACGCGCGTTCGGTCGATATCGTAGCGCCCGGCGGTGAAGATGTAGACGACCTCGTAGGCCGAGACCCTGAGCGAGGTGCCGAAGGCCGTTTGCGCACCGTCGGGCGAGATCAGCCGGATCCGGTCGCCGACCACGACGCCAAGCTCGCGCGCGACGCCCGAACCGATGGCGATGCCCTCCTCGAAACGGCGGATATCGCCGCGCGCTTCCTCGGGATCGGCGATACGGGGGATGGTCAGCAGATCGGCATGGCGGATGCCGAAGACCTCGACCCCGGCCGAGCGGTCGTCGCGGCTGGCCATGACCTGACCCTTGACCAGCGGCGCGACACGCGTGACGCCGGGCACCGCAGCGATGCGGTCGGCCATCGCGTCGAAATCCTCGAGCACCCGCCGCGCCCGCCCGTCGGCGCCAATGGTGGGCGCGGCATAGACGGTCACATGCGCGTTGGCGCCGAGGATCGTGTCGACGAACTCTGCCCGGAAGCCCGACCGCACGGCGAGCGTGGCAATGAGCGCGAAGACCGCCAGCGTGATGCCGATGAGCGAGATCCAGGTCATCACGCTGACCCCGCCCTCGGCACGCCGCGCGCGCAGGTAGCGCCAGGCGATCATCCATTCATGGGCGGCGAAGGGGCGGGTCTTGCCGGTCATTCTCGGGGTCCGGGTTGAAGGCGCGCGCAACCTCGGCGCAAAGCGTGGCGGGGTCAAGGGCGGACGTGGCGCCGCCGCGGCGCGGAGCGCTCACCTTCGCATCATCGCGTGGTCGATGCGCGCCGTTCAGAGCGGCTTTCGGTAGACGATGAAGGACGAGCGCGGCACGATCGTGTCGTAGAGCGAGCGCGCGGCGCCGTTGTATTCCTGCGTCTGCCAGTAGAGGCGGAAGGCGCCGGCGGCGCGCGCGGCGTCCTCGCAGGCGAGGATCAGCGCGCGGGCGGCGTCGCTGCCGCGCGCCGCCGGGTCGACATAAAGGTCCTGCAGGTAGCAGATCGGCTGCACCGACCAGGTCGAGGCGTGGAAGAGGTAGTTGCAGATGCCGATGGCCTTTCCGTCCCGCTCCGCCACCAGGCAGGCCATGTCGCTTTCCGGGTCCAGAAGCCGCGCCCAGGTCGCCGCGGTTACCTCCTCGGGCACTGCAGCTCGGTAAAACCGCAGGTAGCCAGCCCAGAGCCGACGCCAGTCGGCCTCGTCCCGCGGTTCGGCCGGGCGGATCAGGGGCTCAGCGATGCGGTTCATAGATCGCCTCCAATCGCGTGACGGCTTCCTCCGGGGTCACCTCCTCGCTCTCGCCGGTCCGCCGGCTGGTCAGTTCGACCTTGCCCGCGGCCAGCCCGCGCGGCCCCACCGTCACCCGCCAGGGCAGGCCGATCAGGTCCATCTTGGCGAATTTCGCCCCCGCGCGCTCCTCGGTGTCGTCGTAGAGCGGGTCGAGGCCGCGCGCCTTGAGCGCGGCGTAGAGGCTTTCGCAGGCGGCATCGGTTGCCGCGTCGCCCTGGCGCAGGTTGACGATCCCGGCGTGGAAGGGGGTGACGCCCTCGGGCCAGATGATGCCGCGCGCGTCGTGGTTGGCCTCGATGATCGCGCCCAGAAGGCGGGAGACGCCGATCCCGTGGCTGCCCATGTGCACCGGCACGCGCTGCCCCTCGGCGTTCACCACCACCGCGCCCATCGGCTCGGAATACTCGGTGCCGAAGTAGAAGATCTGGCCGACCTCGATCCCGCGGGCAGAGCGGCGGCGCGCCTCGGGGATCTGCTGGAACAGGGCCTCGTCATGGGTCTCGTCGGTGCGGGCGTAGCGCGAGGTGAACTCCTCCAGCACGCGCTGGCACTGTTCGCGGTCATTGTAGTCGATTTCGCGATCGCCGAAGCGCAGGTCGGTGATCTCGCTGTCGTAGAAGACCTCGGATTCGCCCGTCTCGGCGAGGATCATGAACTCGTGGGTATAGTCGCCGCCGATGGGCCCGGCGTCCGCGCGCATCGGGATCGCCTGCAGGCCCATGCGCTCGTAGGTCCTGAGGTAGCTGACCAGGTGGCGGTTGTAGGCGTGCAGCGCCGCCTTCTTGTCGATGTCGAAGTTGTAGCCGTCCTTCATCAGGAACTCGCGCCCGCGCATGACGCCGAAGCGCGGGCGGATCTCGTCGCGGAACTTCCACTGGATGTGGTAGAGCGTGAGCGGCAGGTCGCGGTAGCTGCTGACGTGGCTGCGGAAGATATCGGTGATCATCTCCTCGTTGGTCGGCCCGTAGAGCATGTCGCGATCGTGGCGGTCCTTCA
>SLPP01000062.1 GCA_007131945.1 Paracoccaceae bacterium
TGACATGGCCCATATGGGCGAGCCGGAACCAGGCGTCGGCCTCGGGCGTGCCGGGCTCGGCCATGCCCAGCCCGATGCCCAGCGTGAGCCCGGCCTCGTGCTCGCACCAGCGGCGCAGGCGGGTGCCGTCGGGGCTGGCCAGCCGCATCGCGGTGACCGCGTGGCCGCGCGCGGCCGGGTCGGCGATGTTGAGCCGGAACGCGCCCTGCCGCGCCCAGGCCTCGCCCGCCGCCCAGACCGCGCCGGCCAGCCGCGCATGTCGCGCCCAGGCGGCCTCCAGCCCCTCCTCGTGCAGGAGCATGGTCAGCGATTCGCGCAGGCCGAAGAGGTGATGCGTGGGCGCCGTGCCGCCGAAGTACTGGTAGAACTGCGCGCCGAAGGCGCGCCGCTCCCAGTCCCAGTAGGGCGTGCGCAGATCGGCGGTCCGGCCGGCCTCGCGCGCCTTGTCGGAAAACCAGACGAAGGCGAGCCCCGGCGGCACCATCAGCCCCTTCTGGCTGGCCGCGACGGTGACATCGACGCCCCAGCCGTCCATGCGGTAGGCGTCGCAGCCCAGCGAGGCGATGCAGTCGACCATCAGCAGCGCCGGGTGGCCGAGGTCATCGAGCACCCGGCGCATCGCGGCGATGTCGTTCCTCGCGCTCGAGGCGGTATCGACATGCGTCAGCGCCAGCGCCCTGATCCGGTGGTCGCGGTCGGCCTCCAGCGCGGCACCGACGCGGTCGGGATCGGCCGGGGCGGCGCGACCGAAATCCAGCAGTTCGGCCGCGACCCCCATCTCCTGCATCGACTCGGCCCAGCCGATCCCGAACCGCCCCGTGCCCAGCACCAGCGCCCGGTCGCCGCGCGAGAAGACATTGGCATTCGCCGCCTCCCAGCCGCCGTGGCCGTTGGCGATGTAGAGCGCGACATGGCCGCCCGTGCCGGCGACCGCCTTCAGGTCCGGCCAGAGCGTGTCGACCATGTCGACCAGCGCGCCCTCGTAGATGTTCGGCGCGGGGCGGTGCATGGCGGCCAGCACCCGGTCGGGAATGACGGAGGGACCTGGGATGGCGAGATAGGGCCGGCCATGGGCGAGCGACATCGGGGACACCTGAACATGTGCAAGATCGGCGGCACCTTATGGCGCGCCCCGTTCGCGGTCAATCGGCCGCCGGCCCGGTCCGGGGGCTGTGCGCGGGCCGCGGGAAGGCCTATATCGGGCGGGCAAAGGAGGCCCCGATGACCGAACCCGAGCTTGCCCCCGAAACCCGCTGCGCCCCCGATCCCGGCCGCGTGATCCTGCGCGTCGGCGGCCCCGACCGGATCGCCTTCCTGCAGGGGCTGGTCACGCAGGACGTGAACCGGCTCGCCGAGCACGGCATCCTCTACGCCGCGCTGCTGACGCCGCAGGGCAAGTACCTGGCCGACTTCTTCCTGCTCGACGCGCCCGAGGCGGTGCTGATCGACGTGGCGGCGCCGCTGGCCGACGATCTGGAACGGCGGCTCGCGCTCTACCGGCTGCGCTCGAAGGTGACGATCGAGCGGGTCGAGATGCCGGTGACCCGCGGCCTCGGCCAGGCGCCCGCCGGGGCGCTTGCCGATCCGCGCGATTCCTCGCTGGGCTGGCGGCTCTACGGCGCGGCGCTCGAACAGGGGCCGACGCCCGACTGGGACGCGCTGCGCATCGCCGCGCGGGTGCCCGAGGCGGGGGCGGAGCTGGTGCCGAACGAGAGCTTCATCCTCGAGCAAGGCTTCGAGCGGCTGGGCGGGGTCGATTTCCGCAAGGGCTGCTATGTCGGGCAGGAGGTCACCGCCCGGATGCGCCACAAGACGACGCTGCGCAAGGGCCTCGTGCGCGTGCGGATTGAGGGGCGGGCGACGCCGGGCGAGGCGGTGCTGACCGGGGACGGCAAGCCGGCGGGCACCCTGCATACCGTCGCCGATGACCGTGGCCTTGCCTGGCTCCGATTTGACCGCGCCGAGGGGCCACTCCGCGCGGGCGATGCGCGCCTGGCCGCCGAACTCGACACCGCGCCGGCCAGCTGATCACGGTCCGCCGTCAGCGCCGCCATCGCCCCTCGCAAGCCCGGCGCAATTCGGCGCGACCGTCCGTGCGGGCCTCCCGGGCTCCCGAGAGAAAGTTTCGTTACGGTTAACGGGCGCGTTTAGTCATCTTATTTCAGTGGCTTGGTGAAGTGCACAAATTTGTGCACGTGTCACTCTACCGCCGGATGATACGCTTCCGCACCCGGGCCGGCCGCCACCGATGCCGGTTTCACCCTGTCTGCGCCGCCCTCCAGCGCGTCAGGATCATCCGCGCGGTCATCAGGTCCAGATGCGCGCCGCCGCCATTCTTGAAGAGCGTGATCTCCTCCTCCGACCGCCGCCCGGCGCGGCCGGCGACAAGGTCGTGGAAGTCGCCCTGCACATCCGCCTTGGAAATCACCCCCGCCGCCATCGGGATCATCAACTCGCCGATATGGCCGATCGTGGTGGCGCGGCTGTCGACGAAGATCCGCGCGCGCCGCAGCGCCGCGTCATCCGCCTCGCGCATCTCGGGCGTGAAGGCGCCGATCAGGTCGAGATGCTGGCCCGGCTGCAGCCAGTCGCCGCGCAGGATCGGCTCGCGCGCCATGGTGCAGGTGGCGACGATCTCGGCCGCCTTCACCGCCGCCTCGAGGTCGGTCGCGGTGCGCGTGCCGGGATGGCGCGCGGCCAGTGCCTCGGCCTGCTCGGGCCGCCGCGCCCAGACGGTCACTTCCAGCCCCTCGATCAGCGCGCCATAGGCCTCGATCAGCGACGCGGCGACGGTGCCGGCGCCGACGATCAGGAGCCGTTTCGCGCCCTTCCGCGCCAGCAGCCGCGCGCCGAGCAGCGAGTCGCCCGCCGTCTTCCAGCGCGTCACCAGCCCGTTGTCGATCACCGCCTCGACCTCGCCCGTCGCGTCGTCGAAGACCAGCATCGCACCGTGGATGCTGGGCCGGCCGGCCGCCGGGTTGCCCGGAAAGACCGTCACCGACTTCACGCCCACGCCCAGCCCGTCGATCCACGCCGCCCGCGACAGCAGCCGGTCGTCGCCGCGCGCCAGCAGCACGTCGCGCAGATCGGCCGGCGGCATCCGGTGGCCCTCGATCATCGCGTCGGTCAGCGCGACCCAGTCCATCAGCGGGTCGCATTCGGTGGCGGTCAGGTAGGGAATGGTCATGCGCTCCTCCGTTTGTCGCACCCTGTGACCCGGGCGGCGGGCTGTCAATCGCTGGACCCGCCGCCACCGCCGACTATCTGGACGCGACGGGAAGGGGGCCGGCATGCGGGTACTCATCATCGGCGCCTCGGGCGGGATCGGCGCGGCATTGGCTGCGGAAGCCGAGTCGCGCGGGTCCGAGGTCACGCGGCTGTCGCGAAGCGCGCACGGTCTGGACGTGACCGACGAGGCGAGCATCGCCGCGCATCTGGCTGCGCTCACGGGGTCCTTCGACGCGATCTGGGTCGCGACCGGCGCGCTTGAGATCGGTCCGCACGGCCCCGAGAAGGCGCTGCGCGACCTCTCGCCCGACGCCTTCGCCGCGCAGTTCGCGCTCAACGCGACCGGCCCGGCGCTGGTGCTGAAGCACGGCGCGCATCTCTTGCCGCGTCGCGGCCGCGCGGTCTTCGCCGCATTCTCGGCGCGGGTGGGCTCGATCGGCGACAACCGGGCAGGGGGCTGGTATTCCTACCGGGCCGCGAAGGCCGCGCTCAATCAGATCGTCCACACCGCGGCGATCGAGCTTGCCCGCACGCATCGCGACCTGATCTGCGTCGCGCTGCATCCCGGAACGGTCGCCACCGCCTTCACCGAAAAGTATCTCGGCCGCCACCCCGCGGTCCCGCCCGCCGAGGCCGCGCGCAACCTCTGGTCGGTGATCGACGGCCTGACGCCGGCCGAGACCGGGCGCTTTTTCGACTGGGCGGGCAAGGAGGTTCCTTGGTGAGCCGGCTGGTCCTGGTCCTCGGTGACCAGCTGACGATGGGCGCGGGCGCGTTGGCGCGGGCCGAGAAGGACCGCGACCTCGTGGTGATGGCCGAGGTCATGGACGAGGCCACCTATGTTCGCCATCACCCGAAGAAGATCATCCTGGTCCTTGCCGCCATGCGCCGATTCGCCGAGGCGTTGCGCGCGGATGGCTGGCGCGTCGCCTATACCCGGCTCGATGACGAGGCGGGCGCGGGCTCGATCGCGGGCGAACTGCTGCGCCGCGCCGAGGCCGAGGGCATCGAGCGCGTCCTCGCCACCCGGCCCGGCGAGTGGCGGCTGCGCCAGCTGCTGGAAGACCTGCCGCTGAAGGTGACCGTCCTGCCCGACGATCGCTTCCTCTGTCCGCCCGACGATTTCGCCGACTGGGCCCGAGGGCGCAAGACCCTGCGGATGGAGCATTTCTACCGCATGATGCGCCGGCGGACCGGGTTCCTGATGGAAGGCGACGAACCGGCCGGCGGGAAGTGGAACTTCGACCACGAGAACCGCAAGCCCGCCACCGACGACCTGCTGCGCGAGGCCCCGCCGATGCACGACCCCTGCGCGGTGACGCGGGAGGTGATCGCGCTCGTCAAGGACCGCTTCCCGGACCATTTCGGCGATCCCGAACCCTTCTGGTTCGCCACCGACCGTCAGGGCGCGCTGGAATGCCTGCGGGATTTCGTGAAGAATCATCTGCCCGATTTCGGCACGTATCAGGACGCGATGCTGGCGGGCGATCCGTTCCTGCACCACGCGCTGATCGCGCCCTATCTCAACCTCGGCCTCCTGACCCCGCGCGAGGTCTGCGAGGGCGCGCAGGACGCCTATCGGGCGGGCGACGTGCCGATCAACTCGGCCGAGGGCTTCATCCGACAGATCCTCGGCTGGCGCGAATATGTCCGCGGCATCTACGACCTGCACGGGCCGGGCTACGCCGAACAGAACGCGCTCGGCCATGACCGCGACCTGCCGGGCTTCTACTGGGACGGGCGGACCGACATGGCCTGCATCGCGGCGGTGGTCGCGCAGACCCGCGAACACGCCTATGCCCACCACATCCAGCGGCTGATGGTGACGGGCAATCTCGCGCTCCTCGCCGGGGTCGATCCTGCACAGGTCCACGACTGGTACCTCTCGGTCTATGCCGACGCCTATGAGTGGGTCGAGGCGCCGAACACGATCGGCATGTCGCAATTCGCCGATGGCGGGCAGCTCGGCTCGAAACCCTATGTCTCCTCGGGCGCCTATATCGACCGGATGTCGGACTATTGCGGCGCCTGCGCCTACCGGGTGAAGGAGAAGACCGGCGCGCGCGCCTGTCCCTTCAACCTCCTCTACTGGCACTTCCTCGACCGCCACCGCCCGCGCTTCGAGGGCAACCCCCGCATGGCGCAGATGTACCGGACCTGGGACCGGATGGACCCGGACCGCCGCAGGACGGTGCTGGCCGAGGCCGGGGACTGGCTCGCCCGGCTCGACCGGGGCGAGGCGGTCTGACCCGCTCGCCGGCGCCGCGCGAGGCCGCTTCCCGCCCGTCAAGGTCGCTTCCGGCGTTTCGCGCGCCCACCAGCGCGCTAGGCTGGGGCGGCAGCGGTCGGGCAACGGCGAGGGCGGATATGGGCGAGACGACGACGACAACCCGGCGCGGGCGCGCGGCGCGCAGCGCCGAGCGGCAGTCGCGCGGCGGCGTCGGACGCCCCTACATCAGCCGCAACCTGCCGCCGCAGGACCTGCTTTCCGAGGACGCGCTGCACCGGATCGAGGCCGCGGCCGACCGGATCCTCGCCGAGACCGGGATCGAGTTCCGCGACGACGCGCAGGCGCTCGCCCACTGGCGCCGGGCGGGGGCCGAGATCGACGGCGTCCTCGTGCGCTTCCCGCCCGGCATGCTGCGCGAGGTCCTCGCCACGGCGCCGGCGCGTTTCACCCAGCACGCCCGCAACCCCGCCCGCTCGGTCGAGATCGGCGGCGACGCGGTGGTCTTCGCGCCGGCCTACGGCTCGCCCTTCGTGATGGACCTCGACCGCGGCCGGCGCTACGGAACGATCGCCGATTTCGAGAACTTCGTGAAGCTCGCCCAGGCCTCGCCCTGGCTGCACCACTCGGGCGGCACGATCTGCGAGCCCACCGACCTGCCGGTGAACAAGCGCCATCTCGACATGGTCATGGCGCATATCCGCTGGTCCGACCGGCCGTTCATGGGCTCGGTCACCGCCGAGGAGCGGGCGGAGGACTCGATCGAGATGTGCCGCCTCCTCTTCGGAACGGAATTCGTCGACGCCAACTGCGTCATCCTCGGCAATGTCAACGTCAACTCGCCGCTGGTCTGGGACGGGACGATGACGCGCAGCTTGCGCGCCTATGCCCGGGCGAACCAGGCGGCGGTGATCGTCCCCTTCATCCTCGGCGGCGCGATGGGGCCGGTGACCTCGGCCGGCGCCATCGCCCAGGCGCTGGCCGAGACGATGGCGGGCTGCGCGCTCACCCAGCTCGAACACCCCGGCGCGCCGGTCATCTTTGGCAATTTCCTCTCCTCGATGAACCTGCGCTCGGGCTCGCCCACCTTCGGCACGCCCGAACCCGCGGCGGGCTCGCTGGTCGTGGGCCAGCTCGCCCGCCGGCTGAACCTGCCGCTCAGATGCGCGGGCAACTTCACCACCTCGAAACTGCCCGACGCGCAGGCGATGGCCGAGGGGACGCTGTCGATGCTCTCGGCGATTCATTGCGGGGCGAATTTCATCCTGCATTCGGCCGGCTTCCTCGACGGGCTCCTGTCGATGTCCTACGAGAAGTTCGTGCTCGACTGCGACCTCTGCGGCGCGCTGCACGCCTATCTCGACGGCATCCGGGTCGATGACGCGACGCTCGCCGTCGAGGCCTTCGCCGAGGTCGGGCCGGGCAACCATTTCTTCGGCTGCGCGCATACGATGGCGCATTACGAGGACGCCTTCTGGGAAAGCGAGCTTGCCGACAACGAGCCCTTCGAGAAATGGGAAGCTGCCGGCGGCACCGATGCCGCCACCCGCGCCAACCGGCTGTGGAAGGTGCGGCTCGAGGCGTTCGAGCCCCCGCCGCTGGATGCCGCGACCACCGAGGCGCTGCGCGACTTCACCGACCGCCGCAAGGCCGCGGCCGAGGACCTGTGGTACTGAGGGCGGCGCGGTGATGACACCAGGCCACGACCGTCGCCGCCATGGAGGCGTTCGGGCGCGCTGATGGCTTGCAAGCGGGCGCGAAATCTGGCCCGGTGCGACCATGACCAATGCCTTCACCGCTTCCGGCCTCTTCGCCTTCTACCTTTCCGACGCCGGGATCGCTGCCGAGTTCGGCGCGGCGGCCTTCACCGGCCGGATGCTCGCCTTCGAGGCGGCCTGGACGCGCGGGCTGGAAGCGGCCGGCCTCGTCACGCCAGAGGACGCCGCGGAGGCCCTTTCGGCGATCGCCGCCTATTCCGGCAGCGCCCCGGGCTCCGGCAGCGAGCGAGACGGGCTGCCGGTTCCGGCGCTCGTGGCCGCGTTGCGCCAGGGCCTGTCCGAGGGCGGCGCGCGCGCGATCCATACCGGGGCGACCAGCCAGGACGTGATCGATACCGCGATGGTTCTCACATTGCTGGCGGTCGCCGCGCGGACCGCGCAGCGCCTGCAGCAGGTGCATGCACAGGTCGAGGGATTGCGGGCCCGGTTCGGCGACAGAGCGCTCGTCGCCCGCACCCGGATGCAGGCGGCGCTGCCGGCGACGGCTTCGCTGCGCCTTTCCGCCTGGGCGCGTCCGCTTGGCGATCATCTGACCCGCCTGGGGCATCTGCGCGACGACCTCGCGCGGGTCCAGATCGGTGGCGCGATCGGCACGCGCGACGCGCCCGAGGGGCGGGGGGCGACGGTGGCGGCCGAGGCCGCCGCGGCGCTCGGCCTCGGGCTTGGGCCGGTCTGGCAGGCCGATCGCAGCGCGATGGTCGGCTTCGGCCACTGGCTCGCGCTGGTCGCCGGAACGCTGGGCAAGATCGGGCAGGACGTCCTGCTGATGGCGCAGCAGGGCGTGGACGAGATCGAACTCTCGGGCGGCGGCGGCTCGTCGGCCATGCCGCACAAGCACAACCCGGTCGGCGCCGAGGCGATGGTCGCGCTCGCCCGCTTCGTCGGCGCGCAGCAGGGGCTTCTGGCGCAGGCCATGCTGCACGAGCAGGAACGCTCGGGCACGGCCTGGGCGCTCGAATGGCTGACGCTGCCGGCGATGGCCGAGGCCTGCGGCGCCTCCCTGCGCCATGCCGAGCGGCTCATCGCCTCGGTCGAGCGGATCGGCGCGCCGGACTGATCCGGCGCGCCGCTTTCAGGTCAACCCGCTACCAAGCCTGACGGACGACGTGGCGCGCGGGTCTGCCGACACGCGCGCCTTTGCCGGCGATCAGCTGCAGCCGCTCGTGCCGCCGCAGGTGTTGCATTTCAGGCAGGTGCCGTTCCTGACCAGCGTGTAGTTGCCGCATTCGCCGCAGGGATCGCCCTCGTAGCCCTGCATCTTCGCCCGCGTCCGGGCGTCGAGCGTGGTGACGGTCAGCGCCTCGGTCGAGGTCTCGGCATGCAGCGCGACCGCGACATTGCCGCCCGCCGAGATGCTGCCGGCATCGAAGGCCTGGGTCGCGATGCCGCCCTGCAGCACCACCAGCTCCTGCGGCAGGCGCTTGCGCAGGTAACCGGTCGAGCTGATCTGGCGCAGCACCTCGAGGCCCCGCGTCGCGGCATCGTCGCTCATCTCGACGATGTTGCCGACGCCTTCCGCCTCGCCGCCGCCGAGGTCGTCGAAGGCCGGGCCCTGCGGTTTCACATGCGCGAGATCCGTCCGGTCGAGATAGCTGATCGCCAGCTCGCGGAAGATGTAGTCGAGGATCGAGGTCGCGTTCTTGACCGAATCGTTGCCCTGCACCATGCCCGCCGGCTCGAACCGGGTGAAGGTGAAGGCATCGACGAATTCCTCAAGCGGAACACCGTATTGCAGGCCGACGCTCACGGCGATCGCGAAGTTGTTCATCATCGCCCGGAAGCCCGCGCCTTCCTTGTGCATGTCGATGAAGATCTCGCCCAGCCGGCCGTCGCCGTATTCGCCGGTGCGCAGGTAGACCTTGTGGCCGCCGACGATGGCCTTCTGCGTGTAGCCCTTGCGCCGCTCGGGGAGTTTCTCGCGGTGGCGGCGCACGATCTCCTTGACGATCACCTTCTCGACGATCTTCTCGGCCAGGACCTGCGCCTTCTCCTGCGCCGAGCCGGAGGCGAGCA
>SLPP01000333.1 GCA_007131945.1 Paracoccaceae bacterium
CCCCCTCGCCCCGCCGGGCCCCGGCCCCGCCATGCCCGCCCCCTGACCGATGGAGACCGACATGCACCACGACCTCACGATCCGTCCGACGACCCGCGTCACGTCCAAGCCGGCAAAGACGCCCCAACCCGCCCCGGGCTTCACCCTGTGCCGCTACCGCGTGACCAACTTCCGCTCGGTCGCCGATTCCGGCTGGCTCGACCTCGACCGCGTCACCGCGCTGATCGGCGTCAACGAATCCGGCAAGACCAACCTCCTCTTGCCCTTGTGGAAGCTCAACCCGACCGGCGACGGCGCCATCGAGCCCACCTCGGACTTCCCCAAGGCGCTCTTCGGCGCGATCCGCGAGGCGCCGGGCCGCTTCCAGTTCGTCACCGCCGAATTCGACACCGGCGCCGAGGCCGCCACCCTGGCCGAGCTGGCCAAGATCCCGCCCGAGGCCGCGGCGCTGGTCAGCGTCGGGCGCTGCTACGACGGCAGCTACACGGTCAGCTTCCCGCTGCACCTGCGCCGCACCCGCGCCGAGCGCGCCGCCATCGCCCGCGCCGTCGCCGCGGCGCAGGATGCCATCACCGACACCGTCATCCCGCTCGCCCAGACCGACCTGCACGCCGCCGCGACCGAGGCGCTCGACGCCATGCGCGCCGAGCTCGACGGCGAGACACAGCTTTCCGCCAACGACCTCATTCGCCTGCGCGACCGGGTGGCGGCGCTGATCCCCGCCGACCCGCCCGCGACCTCGGCCATCGTCGCCCGCCTGCGCGAGTTGCAGCGCGAGCTGGGCGAGCGGATGGCCGAGCTTCTCGCCCCCGATCCCGGCCGGATCGAGGCGGTACGCGACGCCGTCCTCGCCCGCCTGCCGGCCTTCGTCTACTACTCGAACTACGGCAACCTCGATTCAGAGATCTACCTGCCGCATGTCGTCGAGAACATGACCCGCCCCGATCTCGGCGCCAAGGAGGCCGCCAAGGTCCGCACCCTGCGCGTCCTCTTCGGCTTCGTCGGGCTCGAGGCCGGCGAGATCCTGCAACTCGGCCGCGACTTCCGCGACATCCGCGACGAGATCGAGGCGCGCACGCTTGCCGAGGAGGGCAGGATGGGCCTGATGCGCAACCTGATCGGCCGGCCGCGAGATCAGGACGGGCCCGACGCGCAGATGCTCGCCCGGATCGCCGAGGCCAAGCGCACCCGCTCGATCCTGCTGCAATCGGCGGGCACCAAGCTGACCGAGCGTTTCGCCGAGTGGTGGAAGCAGGGCGACTACCGCTTCCGGTTCGAGGCCGACGGCAACCATTTCCGCATCTGGGTCGCCGATGCCCGGCGCCCGCAGGAGGTGGAACTGGAGAACCGCTCGACCGGGCTGCAATGGTTCCTCAGCTTCTTCCTCGTCTTCCTGCACGAAAGCAGCGGCGCGCATCGGGGCGCGGTGCTGCTGCTGGACGAACCCGGCCATTCGCTGCACCCGCTGGCGCAGCGCGACCTCTCGGCCTTCTTCGACGGGCTCGCGGCGACGAACCAGATCGTCTACACGACCCATTCGCCCTTCCTCGTCGATGCCGACCGGCTGGAGCGCGCGCGCAAGGTCTTCGTCGAGCGCGACGGGTCGAGCCGCGTCAGCCGCGACCTGCGCAGCACCGAGGGCTCGGACAGCCAGCGCGGCGCGGGCTTCGCGGTGCAGGCCGCGCTCAGCATGTCGGTGGCCGAGGCGATGCTGGGCGGCGCCCGCCCGGTCCTGGTCGGCAGCCGGGTCGAGCAGACCTGCCTCTCGGCGATCAAGACGGTTCTCGTCGCCGCCGGCCGGCTGCGCCCCCGGCGCGAGATCGTCTTCGCCCCGGCGACCGGGCCGCGCGTCATGCAGGTCATGGCCGCCATCCTCGCCGGCGAGGAGACGGGCCTGCCGCCGGTGATCCTCGACGGCACCGAGGCGGGGCGCGCGCAGGCCGCCACCCTGACCGCCGCCAGCCATTCCGGCTGCCCCGAGCGGGTCATCGGCCTCGACACCGTCATCGGGCTCGATGGCGCGCAGATCGAGGATCTTCTCGGCCCCGAACTGGTCGCCCCCCTCGTCGACCGCGTCGAGCGCCGGCCCGAGCGCCTGTTTGCCGACCGCGTCCGGCCCGGCCGTCCACTGGTTCCGCAGATCGAGGCCTGGGCCGCGGCCGAGGGTATCGAGCTTGCGCCCGACTGGCGGCTGAAACTGGCGCTCCGCGCGCGCAGGCGGCTTCTGGACCTCCGCGCCGACACGCTGCCGGAAGAAACGCTCGCCCGCTGGGCCGAGCTTCTCGGCCGGCTCGACCAGGACGGCATCTGACGCCAACGCGCGCCCGGCCGATCCCTGCCTTCGGCATCGCGCGCACGGAAAAGCCCCGGACCTGCGCGCTAGTCGGCTGGCGCGCAGGTCTTCGTTTGCGCGCTTCGCATCGTCCGGCACTGGCAGTGACCACGCTCGGCTCCGGGCGCGTTCGATCGGATTTCCGGCGTCGGCTCCGTGTCATGCGACCGGCGACCGGAAGACGCGCGAAAGTCACTCCGACCCAAAATCTACCATATGTTGTGTGTGACTGGCGTTCTGAACCACAAGGCACGACGAGAAATACCGACGCCCAAAAACGTCGATTTTTTTCACTTTTCCACCCGAAGATGTCGAAATTTTGCATCTGGGATCGGGAGAACGAGAAATCGCGACAATAATGACGGCCGAGGGCCAAAGCGTCCAACCGCGGACGCTCGACCCCCATCCGGGCATGAAAAGAGCCGCCCGAACTCCCTCGGGCGGCTCTCGACGACGCCGGTTCGCGCCGGGCGGGCGCGTCAGGACGGGCTTGTGCGCGCGCTGCCCGCGGGCTCTGTCAGAAGACGCCGCCACAACCCTGCGCCAAGGATCGCACCACCGCCGGCCAGGTGAACCCAGAGCGTCGCCCCTCCCGTGGCAAAGGCGGCGACGATCATCAACGCCCCCGTGCCGACGAGAAGCAGGTAGTCGTAGGAAGCCGGCCACCAGATCGCCTTCGCGGCGACAAGGAGGCCGGCGAGCCCGAGAATGTAAGCCACGAATGCCGCGCCGCCGTAGAGGCCATAGGCGAGCGGGCTGAGGACGATCATCAGACCGCCGAGAAGCGCAACGCCGCCCGCGGTCTTCATTTTCGAGAGCTGATTCATCGACATTCTCCCTTCTGATCAAGTTGTGCCCGGCCCTAGGAACCGTGCTCGCCACGCCGCTTGCGACAGGTCGTTCAAGGCGCCGAAGCCTGGGCTTTTCCGCCCCTGGGCGGCTTGGGTAGTTCCGTGAAGAAAGACGCGCGACCCGACCGCTTAATCCGTCCCCAGATGCCGTTCCCGAACCGTGGCGCTCGCGGGGACGGGCAGGCCGCTATCCGCGACGCGCTGTAGCCGCCGCCGGCGCGGTCGGCGCCTCTGACGCGCTCGGTGCGATCTCGAGTTCCAACCGCCGCGCGCCGTATCGGAAACCGACGCGACCGGGTTCCCCATGCCGGCAACGCAGGGTTACCTGCTCGAGCGGCTGGTCCGGGCCGGTGAACACGGGGAGATTCACCAGGCCACCCTTCCGCCAGGGCGCCTTGTCATCGATGCTCGACGCAGCCTCGAAACGGATCGTTACCGGCTCTGCGACGCCGGCAAGCTCGAACGGACCCAGGCTTACCGCCGCCGGGGTCGCGCGTTCGACAACCAGGCCCAGCGGCAATTCGATTTCCGGTGGACCCGGCGAGATTCCGCAGCCGATCAACGTGATCCGGGTCGAAGCCGGTGCCGCCTCGCCCCACCAGAAGGCTCCGGCGAAGACACCAGCGGCCGCAGCGGTGGCGAATGCACCAAGCGTCGCGATCACTGACACGCTGCGGCGCATCATGCGGCGCTCACATGCCGGCGAGCGCGGCGACGATCTCGTCGGCGATGGCGGCGATCTGGATGTTGCTTGTTTCGGCGACCAGCGCGTAGTCGAGCGCGCCGTCGCTCCAGTATCCGACGGTGGTGCCGGCAACGCTCGCGAGCCGGAACTCGTATTCGGGCTCCTCGGGCGGGTGCTGCGCGACGAGGACAGAGAGGCGGTTCTCCGTCGCATCCTCGTAGATCAGATAGAGAAGCGGTCCCGCCGCGGTGCCCAGAAGCCGGGATCCGACCAGTTCGAGCCCGAGCGCATCGAGCGAGGGGATCGCGAGTTCCTGGCCGAGTTTGGCCGAGGCCCACTGGATCGCCGCGTCGCTGGCCTCTGCCGGGAATTCGACGGGACGGAACCGGTCCTCGGCGAACACGCCATGCGCCCCCACCGCCTCGGCGACGTAGACGGGTAGCTGGTCTCCGGTCGGCGCGAACCGGGCCTGATACTGGCCATGCGCCAGCCATCCGGCGCTGACCAGGACAACGGAGGCCGCGACCTGGCGGATCCAACCCGGAACGCCCCAGTGCCGCCCCGAAAGCCGCTCGGCCAGCTTGCGTTCAAGCGCCGCGGTGCGCAGGTCGGTCGTGGATGGCTCGAGGGCATCGGCGGCCTCGCGGATCAGTTCCTTCTGTTCCAGGAAGGCCTGAACGGTCGCGGCGGCCTCGGGATCGCGGGCAAGCCGCTCCTCGACCCGAGCCGCCTCTTCGGGGGTCAACTGACCGTCGACATAGGCCTGGAGTTCGTAATCGTCGTGTTCTTCGATGTCTCGTTGCATGGCGACCTCCTCAGATCACGAGCCGGAGTTTCGTGACCTTCATCTCCCCCAGGAGCTCACGCAGCGCCTGACGGCCGCGACCGAGGCGGGACATGAAGGTGCCGATCGGGATGCCAAGGGCCTTCGCAGCGTCGGCATAGCTCATCTCCTCGAGCGCGACGAGCACGATCGGGCGGCGCTGCGCCTCGGGCAGTTGCTCGAGCGCGGCGAGAACCTGCTGAACCTCGATCCGCCGGGTCTGATCGTCCTGGACCACGGGCTCCGGCAGGTCGAGGCGTGCCTCGCGGCGCACCTTCTTCTTGCGCACGTCGCTGATGAAGGCATTGTGCAGGATGCGGAAAAGCCAGACACGCAGGTCACCCCCCGGCTGCCATGTATCCGCAGCGGCGATGGCACGAGTCAGTGCGTCCTGGACCAGATCCTCGGCATCATGCGCGTTTCGAGTCAGGACAAGGGCATAGCGCCTCAACCCGGCCACATGGCCGTGCAACTGGTTCAACACCTGATTTCGCGCCATCGCGACCTCCTTCCGTTTCAACACATACGCGGAAACCGCGGCGCTAATCCGCACCACGTTTGACTTTATCGTGATCCACTTTGTGGATGACGCACGCCCCTCGCGCGTAAGGCCTTCGAACATTCAACATGCCGCGAGGGACGACGAGCCGTCTGGTGGTCATCACGGCTCGGCCCGGCGGTTCTGGGGGAAACGATGTCCGATCCGGCTCTGCCGAACACCGACTTTGGGGCCACCCGTCCCGCTTGCTTGCCCGTCACGCGGCCGGGTCCGTTGCGCCGTGGGCTTCGTCGCGTCTTCGGCACTCGGCCGGGCACCGCCATACGACGCACGCTTGGCGGCCTCACGGTCGTACTGCTGCTCTGGTATGGCGTCATCGGCGGGCTGCTCATGCACCGGGTCGACGCGAACCCCGATTTCGCGCCGCCTCACCCGGTCGACGGGGGCAGTCACGCCATCAACATGGCCGCGGCGCTGGTGACGCGCGAGGTCGACACCTACCGCTGGTCGGTGAACGATCCATGGTTCTTTCCGACCGCGTTTCTCGACAACATGCCGAATTTCCAGCAGGGCATGATGCGCGCGATCAGCCGGTTCTCGATCGAGATGATGGACAAGGTCGGCCGCACCCGCGGAACTGCCCAGCTCGACGACGACCTCGAGCGCGCCGTCGGGCTACTGCAGTTCCCCGGCGATGTCTGGGTCCTCGACCTCGACAAGTCCTGGCTTCCGGTCGTTCCGGCCGAAGTCCAGTATCGCGCCGCAGTGCGGGCGCTGAACGCCTACAACCAGCGGCGGGCGGCGGGCGTTGCGGTCTTCGAACGCCGTGCCGACGTGCTCGCGCTGGCGCTCGCCCGGCTCGGAGCCGACATGAACGCGCGCGCGGCGGTGCTTGACCGGCATGTGCAGACCAGCCGGCGTACCATCGACTTCCGGGCCGACGACATCTTCTATTTCAACAAGGGGCTGCTCTATGCCTACTACATGGTCCTGCGCGAACTCGGGCGCGACTTCGAGCCGGTGCTGGCAGGCGCGGGGACGATGCCGATCTGGGAACAGGCCATGGAGAGCCTGCGCAAGGCTTCGCGTTTGCGGCCGCTTGTCGTGCTGAACGCACCCGGGGACGACAGCCTGTTTGCCAATCACCTTTTCATGCAGGGCTTCTACATGAAGCGCGCGATCATGCAGCTCGACGAGGTCGTGCGCGTGCTCACGGTGCGGGGGTGACCCGCGCCACAGGCCGATTTCGGCAACCCTGAAGGGATTAGATCGCCGTCTCGTGCGTCTGTTCGGTCAGAGATGAAGAAGGAGGCACCAACATGCTGACATTGCAACCGCGCCTTCCGGTCATCCGTCTGTGGCCGGCATCCTGGAACCCTTTTGAAAGCAGGCTGTGGACCCGCCTGCGCGAATCTCGAGAGAACTGGCAAAACGAGCGCGACATGCGCGCGATCGAACAGGCGTTGGGCCGGCTGACGGCGCGGCAACTGAAGATGATCGGCATGAGCCGCGCCTCGCTGGCCAGCGACGTCTCGGGCCTGATCGACCGGGCAGAGGCCGGGCGGCGGATCGCCGACGAGATCATTTGCATCGTCGACGACACACCGCGCCGTGTCGCGCTGCCGCCCCCCGCGGGATGATCAGGGCTCGGACCGCCGGCGCCGACCGGCGCCGGCGAGAACCCGAGCAGCCGACTGACCACCAACCGATGCAAACTCACGAGAGGTCGTCATGAACCAGCTTTTCGACCCGGCACTATCCTTGCTCGCCGCACCCGACCGGCACGCCGCTCCGATCACCGTCGCCTATGGCGATGGCATCGGCCCCGAGATCATGGAGGCGAGCCTCCGCGTGCTCGAGGCCGCAGGTGCGCGGTTGGCCATTGAGCCGATCGAAATCGGCGAACGCGTCTATGCCGCCGGCCATACCGCCGGCATCACGCCCGAGGCCTGGGACAGCCTGCGCCGCACCCGCGTCTTCTACAAGGCGCCGATCACCACACCGCAGGGCGGCGGCTACAAGAGTCTCAACGTGACGGTGCGAAAGTCGCTCGGGCTGCATGCAAATGTCCGGCCGGCCGTTGCCTATGCGCCCTTCGTCGAAACCCGGCATCCCGGCATGGACGTCGTCATCATCCGCGAGAACGAAGAGGATCTCTATGCCGGGATCGAGCACCGGCAGACCGACGAGGTCTACCAGTGCCTGAAACTCATCTCGCGGCCCGGCTCCGAGAGAATCGTGCGCCACGCCTTCGACTACGCGCGTGCCCATGGGCGGCGCAAGGTGACCTGCTTCACCAAGGACAACATCATGAAGATGACCGATGGCCTCTTCCATCGGGTCTTCGACGAGATCGCGGCTGAATACTCCGATATCGAGAACGAGCATCTGATCGTCGATATCGGCGCGGCAATGCTGGCGGATACACCGAAATCCTTCGACGTGATCGTGGTGCCAAACCTCTACGGCGACGTGCTCAGCGATGTCGCGGCACAGATCGCCGGGTCGGTCGGCCTCGCGCCTTCGGCCAACATCGGCGATCATTGCGCCATGTTCGAGGCGATCCATGGCAGTGCCCCGCGTCTTGCGGGCCTCGACATGGCAAACCCATCGGGTCTTCTGCTTGCCGGCGCCATGATGCTGGCCCATGTTGGCCAGCCCAAGGTCGCGGCGCGCGTCCACAACGCCTGGCTGCGGACGCTCGAGGACGGCGTGCACACGTTCGACATCTTCACCGAGGGGCTGTCACGTCGCGCGGTCGGGACGGCGGATTTCGCCGATGCGGTCATAAGCCGGCTCGGGGACAGACCGAAGACGCTCAGGTCCGCGCATTACGCCGATCGCCCGGTTGCCTGCACCACACCCAGAGCGCCCCGGCGGCGGGTAGAAAAGGCGCTCGTCGGAATCGACGTCTTCGTCCATCACGGTGGCGATGTGCAGGCGCTGGTCGACTCGGTCGCCGCGCCGCAAACGCAGCCGCTGGAGCTGACGATGATCAGCAATCGCGGCGTGAAGGTCTGGCCGGATGGACTGCCCGAAACCTTCTGCACCGACCACTGGCGCTGCCGGTTCACTGCGAAGCCCGGCGCCGGACTTTCGGCGGCGAGTGTGATCAAGCTCTTGCAACTGCTGGATTTGAGCGGCGTCGATTTCATCAAGACCGAACACCTCTACACATTCGACGGCGAACCGGGCTTCTCGCTCGGGCAAGGCCAGTAACCAGGCGTCGGAAAGGCGCGCATACGCCGCCCTTCCCCCGCACCCAACCCACCAATGTGCAAATGGGAGAAACGACATGAAGAAACTCGCTTGCGTTCTTGGCACCGCCGCGGTCCTCGCCCTCGGCGCGCCGGCCCTCGCCTACGGCGCGCTGAACGAGGAAACGCACGGCCAACTTGTCGCACTCGGGATCGACGAGGAGACGATCGGGATGTTCGACGAAGGCCACGCCGAAGAGATCGAAGCCATCCTTGCTGCCGAACACGAAGACGATGCCAAGCGCGACCTCATCCTCGCCTTGATCGAGGATACAGAGGCTGCGGACGACTGAGTGCCCTGCCGTATCGGAGAGAATTCTACAAGCGGATCGCCGAAAAAGGCGATCCGCCATCCCTGAGGCTCGACACTCGCCAACCGGATCTTCGACAGCTACGAAGACATCGTCGACGCCTGCTGCGACGCATGGACCACCCTGATCACCATGCCGCAACGCCTCGCATCAATCACACGCCGCGCATGGGCGCAGGTCAGTGGATAGTGCCGTTGGTATCAGAGCCGCATTCGTGGAGCCTTTGCCGTACTGCCGGAAACGAAGACTTCGAAAACCAAATCTTGCCTTTTCTTACAAGGCTTTAGATAGGTTTCGCGGTGAGATTCGTGGAATGGCGCACCCGAAAGGATTCGAACCTCTGACCCCCAGATTCGTAGTCTGGTGCTCTATCCAGCTGAGCTACGGGTGCGCTACGCGGCACATAGCCTTTGCCGGCAGATGATGCAAGGGG
>SLPP01000383.1 GCA_007131945.1 Paracoccaceae bacterium
ACCGCGGGGCCTTCCAGCCGCTTGTATTTCTTCAGCGCCGTCATTGCCTGCGGTCGTTGTCGCTGCTGCCCGATGCGCGCATCGTAGCGCAGGCCGCCGTCACAGGCCACTCTCCTTGTGGCTCACAACGCGCGCGCCTTCTCACGCAACTCGAATTTCTGGATCTTGCCGGTCGAAGTCTTCGGCAACTCGCAGAAGACGACCGCCTTTGGCGTCTTGAAGCCGGCAAGCTTCTCCCGGCAGAAGGCGATGATCTCGCCCGCCTCGGCCGCCGCCCCCTCCTTCAGTTCGACGAAGGCGCAGGGGACCTCGCCCCATTTCTCGTCCGGCTTCGCGACGACGGCGGCCAGCATCACCGCCGGGTGCCGCATCAACACGCCCTCGACCTCGACCGACGAGACGTTCTCGCCGCCCGAGATGATGATGTCCTTCGCCCGGTCGGCGATCTTGATGTAGCCGTCCGGGTGGCGGAAGGCGATGTCGCCCGAGTGGAAGTAACCGCCCTCGAAGGCCGCGCGGGTCGCCTCGGGGTTCTTGTAATAGCCCTTCATCACGCCGTTGCCGCGGTGCATGATCTCGCCCAGCGAGGCGCCGTCGCGGGGCACCGGGGTCAGGTCGGGGGCGGTGACGGTCACTTCCTCCATGAAGGGCATCGCGACGCCGGTGCGGGCCTTGACCGCCGCGCGTTCCTCGGGCGGCAGCGCGTCGAACCCCTCGTGCCAGGTGCATTCGGTGGCCGGCCCGTAGGTCTCGGTCAGGCCGTAGACCTGGGTGACGTTGAAGCCCAGGGGCTCGATCGCGGCGAGCGTCGCGGCGGCGGGCGGCGCACCGGCGGTGAAGACCTCGACCACGTGGTCGAAGGGCAGACGCTCGTGGTCCTTGGCATTGATGATCGTGTTGAGCACGATCGGCGCGCCGCCGAAATGCGTCGCCTTCTCCTCGGCGATGGCGTGGTAGATGCCGCGCGCGGTGATGTCGCGCAGGCAGATCACCGCGCCGCCGAGGAGCGGGATCATCCAGGGATGGCACCAGGCGTTGCAGTGGAACATCGGCACGATGGTCAGGTAGCGCGGGTAGAGGACCATCCGCCAGCTGATCACCTGCCCCATCGCCGCGAGATAGGCGCCGCGGTGGTGGTAGACGACGCCCTTCGGGCGTCCGGTCGTGCCCGAGGTGTAGTTGAGCGCGAGGCTTTCCCATTCGTCCTCGGGCAGGATCCAGGCGAAGCCGGGATCGCCCGAAGAGAGGAGGTCCTCGTAGGTCCGGTGCCGGCCCGAGGCGGGGATGCCAGCCTCGTCGTCGGGCACCTCGATCAGGACCGGCGGGTCGGCGCGCCCGGCGATGGCGGCCTCGGCGAGGTCGAGGAAACCGGCATCGACCAGCACCACCCTGGCGCCGCCATGCTCGAGGATGTAGCGCACCGTGTCCACATCGAGCCGCGTGTTGATCGCGTTCAGCACCGCGCCGCAGGCGGGCACGCCGAAATGCGCCTCGGCATGCGGCGGCACGTTGGGCAGGATCGTCGCCACCACGTCGCCGGGCCGCACGCCCAGCCCGGCGAGGCCCGATGCGAGGCGGCTGACCCGGTCACGGTACTCGGCATAGCTGCGCCGGGTAGCGCCGTAGACCATCGCCTCGCGGTCGGCGAAGATGTCGGCCGCGCGGGCGAGGAATGAGAGCGGCGTGAGCGGCACGTGGTTCGCACGGCATTTCTCAAGCCCCGTCTCGTCCGCCAGCCAGCCCATGTCGCCCCCCTTGCCAATCGCCGTCGCTTCTGGTCCTCCATAATGGCGACAGGCGGGCCGGCAGGAAAGGGCAAAGCGCGATGGTGCAGGCGTCCCGTGCAGCGACGATCCCGGCCGAGGGGCTGCCGAACCGGACGCTGGCCGCCGCCGCGGCGGTCCTCGGCTACGCGACGCTGATCGGCTATACCGACAACTACGTGCGCGTCGTCGCCGCCGAGGGCGGGCTCTGGCAGTTCCATTTCCTGCGCTCGCTGATGGCGGCGGCGGTCTTCTTCGTGGTGGCGCCGCTTCTGGGACTCGATCTGCGGCCGCGGAACCTGCGCGCGGTCGCGGCGCGTTCGGCGGTGCATGGCGCCGCGATGCTGATCTATTTCGGCTGCCTTGCCTTCCTGCCGGTGGCGCAGGTGGCGGCGGGGCTCTTCACCGCGCCGATCTTCGTGCTCCTGATCTCGCGATTCGTCTACGGCCATCCGCTCGGCCCGGCGCGGATCGCGGCCGCTGCGGTGGGCTTTCTCGGCGTGGTGCTGGCGCTGACCCCGGGCACCGACCAGCCGCTGGGCTGGGCGAGCGTTCTGCCGGTCGCGGCGGGCGCGCTCTATGCGCTGGGCAATATCGCGACGCGGGAATGGTGCGCGGGCGAGAGCGCGGCGGTGCTGACGCTGGGCTTCTTCGTCGCGCTGGGCGCGGCGGGGCTCGCCGGCGTCGCGGTGCTGGCCGCGGTGCCGCTGCCGGTGGCCGACGGGACCGACGGCTTCGTGCTGCGCGGCTGGATCTGGCCCTCGGCGACCTTCTGGTGGTGGACGGCGGTGCAGGCCGTGGGCTCGATGCTGGCCGTCGGGCTGATGGTGCGCGCCTACCAGCTGGCCGAGGCCAGCCGCGTGGCGATCTTCGAATACGTCATCCTGCCGATCGCGGCGCTCTGGGGCTGGCTTCTGTGGGGCGAGACGCTGGGCTGGGTCGCGGTCCTCGGCATGGCGATGATCGTAGTCGCCGGCAGCACGATCGTGCTGCGCGGCCGCTAGGATCCCCGCGCGAGGAGGCGGAACCAGAGCCGGTCGGGCACGATCCGCGAGAGCCGGAAGATCAGCGAGAAGGCGAAGGGGAAGCTCAGCCGGAAGCGGCGCGTGCGCATGTGATCGAGGATCGCGCGCGCCGCGACATAGGGTTCCATGATCGCGCGCATGGTGAAGTCGTTCTTGTCGGTCAGCCGGGTGCGGATGAAGCCCGGATTGACCAGCTGCACCTCGACGCCGGTGCCGTGCAGATCCAGCGCCATGCTTTCGGCGAGGCTCATCAGCCCGGCCTTCGAGGCGCCGTAACCGATCGCGCCGGGCAGCCCGCGGAAGCCGGCAAGCGAGCCGGTGAGCACGATATGCCCCGCGTCGCGCGCGACCATGCCGGGAACCACCGCGCCCAGGACCCGCGCCGCGCCGGTGAGGTTGACGTCGAGCATCGCCTCGACCTGGCCCGCGTCCCAATCCTGCGCCGCCTGCGGCCAGTAGACCCCGGCGACGAAGACGAGCCCGTCGAGCGTGCCTGCCCGCGCAGCCGCGGCGCGGACCGAGGCGGTGTCGGCCACGTCCATCGGCAGCACCTCGGCCGGGCCGGGCAGGCTGGCAGCAAGCTCCTGCAGCCGGTACTCCGACCGCGCCGAGAGCACCAGTTCGACCCCGGCGCGGCTCATCAACTCGGCCAGCGCCCGGCCCAGCCCTTCCGAGGCGCCGACCAGCCAGTAGCGTTTTCCCTCCAGCGGTCTCATGCCGCCTCGGTGCGGTTCGACGGCGCGGCGCCGCGCGCGGTGGCCGAAGCCTCGCCCCGGGCAGCGGCATCCATCCGCGCCGCGGCCTCGCCCGGCTCGGCCGGGCGCATCGTGGCGACGAGCTCGGCCACCTTGACCCCGAACTTGCGGAACTGGCTGCGGTTGATGATCGCGCCATTTTCCAGCAGGTACATCCAGTCGGTCACGTCCAGGACCCAGCCGCCGGCATTCTCGGGCAGGCGGATGCGGTAGCGCAGCATCAGCGCGGCGCCCTTCTGCCAGCCCTCGCCGCGGCCGACGATGTCGTCGGCCTCCGCCCGGATCGCGCCGCTCTCGTCCAGGGTCAGGCGCCATTCGCGGTGTTGCTCGTTGCCGCCGGCATAGCGGAAATGCTCGGACAGCCGTCCGGCATTACCGTCCCAGCTGCCCTCCATCTCGGCCACGAAACGCGAGGTCACCCGGCCGGTGGGGCCGTAGATCACGCCCTCGCACAGAAGCGGGCCCGCGAGGTGGTGGCGGATGTCGATCGCCGGCCGCGTCGCGGCATAGTCGGCCGGATGCTGGCCGGCGAAGCTGAAGCGACGGGCGAGGACCAGCCAGGCGACGAAGAGCGCGAGGATCACGAAAAGCAGGAAGTCAGGCATGCAGGGGCTCTCCTTGCAGGGGGGTCGTCGCCAGCGTGGCGATCGCCAGGAGTTTCAGCAGGCAGGGCAGCAGCGCATAGGTCAGACCCAGCGCCAGCAGCGCCTGCGGCGGGCTGTCGGGCCCGGTGAAGCCCTGCCATTCGAGGAACGGCAGGACGGTGATCGCGGCGAGCGCCAGCGTCGCCTTGGTGACGAAGGCCCAGAGCGCGAAGCCGGTCGCGGCCTCGGGCTGCACCCGCGCCATGCGGCGGGCGAAGATCGCCGAGAGAAGCGTGAGATCCGCCCCCAGCGCCGCGCCCGAGGCGAGACAGATCAGCGCGAAGGGCAGCAGGTCGCCGGGGCCGAGCGTGGCGGCAAAGGCGAAGGCGATCACTGCCAGCACCATGCCGGTGAGCAGCATCCGCTTCTCGCCGTGGCGGCGCGCGAGCCGCGCCCAGACCGGCGCGGCGGCCGCGGCCGAGAGGAAGAACAGAAGCAGGAACGGCCCCTCCCATCCCGGCGCCTGCAGGCGGCTTTCGACGAAGAAGAGGAAAAGCGTCGAGGTGACGGCGACCGGGGCGGCGTTGAGCAGCGCCACGATCAGGAGCCGCCGCGCCGGCATGTCCGAAAGCACCGCCACGAAGCCGGCGAGCGCCGGGGCCGGGGAGGGCGCGGCGCGGCGCCATTCGAGGCGCATGACCCAGACGACGCCCAGCGTGGCGGCGGCGAAGAGGATGGCGAAGGCCTCGAAGGGCGGGTTCGGGCCAAGGGCGAGCGCGGTCGGGGCGGCGGCGGCGAGGCAGACGCCGATCAGCGCCCCGGTCTCGCGCCAGGCGGCGAGGCGGACATGGCCGTCCTTGCCCATCGTCTCGGCCTTGGCGACGCCCTGGGCGTAGAAGGCGATGGTCAGGAAGCTGAAGGCGCTGAAGAGGGCCGTGAGCGTGATCGCGAACCACAGGAGCGGCGCGACCGGCGGTTCGATGGCGAAGAGCCCGACCATGGCCAGCGCCATGACCGTGCCGGCGGCGGCGACCATCACCTGTCGGACACCGGCGGTGGCATGGGCGAGCCAGCCGAGCGCGGGATCCTGCACGAAATCGATGAGCCTGAGCGCGAAGAGGACCGCGCCGAGCGCGGCGAGCGAGACGCCGAACTCGTCGACGTAGAACTTCGGCGCGTGGATGTAGATCGGCAGCCCGGCCATGGCGAGGACGCCGGCAAAGGCCCCCCAGGCCGCCGGATGGCCGGATGCCGAGAGACCGAAACGGATCACCGCGAGACCTCCTGCGCGGGCGGCAGCGGCCGGGGATTGTAGCGCGCGCCCTTCCACCAGAGCTTCAGCGCCTGCCAGTGGATGAGCGCCAGCACCCGGCGCGAACCGAAGGGCCGGCGCAGCATCGCGCCCAGAAGCCCCGCCGAGGTCAGCGGCCTGCGCGGGCCAGCGAGCGTCGCGACCAGCCCGCCATCCCCGTGGCCGTAATCGATGCGGATCGCGATCTTCTCCGTGCCGATGTCGAAGCGGAAGCGGTAGTCCCCTTCGACCGGCTGGAAGGGCGAGACATGGAAGATCTTGCGCGCGGCGAGTTCGCAGGACGCGGTGATCGGGCGCTGGTCGTCGTGGTGGCAGAGATAGGAATGACGGTCGCCGAAGGTGTTGTTGACCTCGGCGATGACGCAGCGCAGCGACCCGTCGCGCCCGTGGCAGAGCCAGAAGCTCACCGGGTTGAAGACATGGCCGAGGATGCGCGGCTGGGCCAGAAGCAGGATCTGCCCGTCGGCCGCGTCGAGCCCGGCCTCGGCGAGCACCCGCCGCACCCAGGCCACGCCCGCGCCCGCGCCGCGCTCCCCGCCGTGGTCGGCATCGTGCAGCGAGACGAGCCCCGCCCGGTTGCGCCGGAAGAGCCAGGGCAGCCCGCTCCGTGCCTCGGGGTCGATCAGCAGGTAGTCGACGCCATAGGTGAAGCGATTGCCCTGCGCCCCGCGCCGGCCGTGGAAGGTGCGGCCGGGTATGTGCGCGAGCGTGCTCATGCGGCGGCTTCCTCGATGCGCGTGCCCATCGCCTCGACCACGTCGACGGCCGAGGCGAAACCGTCCTCGTGGAAGCCGTTGCGCAGCCAGGCGCCGCAGAACCAGGTGTTCGCGGTCCCGTTCGCCGCCCGGATCCGCTCCTGCGCCCTGAGCGCGCCGAGGTCGAAGACCGGGTGGCGGAAGGTATGGGTGTCGTAGATCAGCTCCTCGCGGATCGGGCGGGTGGCGTTCAGCGTGACGATCATCAGGTCGTCCTGCGGGATCGGCTGCAGCGAGTTCATCCAGTAGGAAAGCGCGATCTTCTCGCGGTCGGCGGGCGAATGCTCGGTATAGGTCCAGCTCGCCCAGACCTTGCGCCGGCGCGGCATGACCGAGGCGTCGGCATGCAGCACCGCGTGGTTGTCCTGGTAGCCGACCGCGCCGAGATTCGCCCGTTCGCTCGGCGTCGCGTCGGCGAGCAGCCGCAGGCTGACATCGGAATGCGTGGCGAGGACGACCTCGTCGAAACGCTCCCACTCGCCGCCCGCGACGCGGAGCTCGACCCCGAGCGGGGTGCGGCGGACACCGGCGACCGGCGTGCCGGTCCGGATCGCCACGCCGCGCGCGGCGAGGTCGCGCTCGAGCCGGCCGACATATTCGACCGAGCCGCCATCGACCGTGTACCACTGGTGCTGGCCATGATAGCCGAGCAGCGCGTGGTTCTGGAAGAAACGCACCATCGCCGCGGCTGGGAAGTCGAGGATCTGCTCCTTCGGCGTCGACCAGATCGCGCCCGAGAACGGCGTCAGGTAGCGGTCGCGGAACCAGGCCCCCAGCCCCAGCGCATGGGTCAGCTCGCCGATCGTCATCGCCGGGTCGGTCGCCGTCTCCACCGCGCGGCGGTTGAAGCGCAGGATGTCGCGGATCATGCGCAGGAAGCGCGGATCGGCGAGGCTGCGGCGCGAGGCGAAGATCTGGTCGATCGAGTTGAGGTTGTACTCGCACCGCCCGCCGTCGAAGGAGGCGCCGAAGCTCATGTTCGAGGGCACGACGGGCACGTCGAGCGCGTCGAACATTGCGCTCAGGTTCGGATAGTTGACATGGTTGAAGACGATGAAACCGGTATCGACCCACTGGTCGCCGCGCTTGCCGGCGATCACCGTGCGCGCATGCCCGCCCAGTCGCGGCGCCGCCTCGATCAGCGACACGCGGTTTCCCGGCGCCAGCAGCCAGGCCGCGGCCATGCCGGAAATGCCGCCACCGATCACGGCGATCCGGCGGCTGGGGGCAGAGAAAGTCTCGAAAGGCATGCAGCTCTCCTCGTTCGTGCCTGTAGCAGCGGATACGCGGCGGAACCGCATGCGGATTAGTCGGGAAAAAAATTGCGCCGATGTGATCCGCGCCGGGATGCAGGGCGTACTCCCCGCATGTTGCAGTTCGTGCGCGCAGGGCCGATAACCGAATCGCTCCGCATTCCCCCGGCTCTCGGCCGGTTGGCGGGGACGGAAGAGGGGTCGGTCCACGTGTCGGATGGCAGCGCACCGCAGGGCGAATGGGTCGAGCAGATGCTCCGGCTCGCCCGGCATGGCGACGAAAGCGCCTTTGCCGAGCTGTTCGGCCATTTCGCGCCGCGGGTGAAGGCGTTCCTCATGAAGTCCGGCGCCACGGCGTCGCTGGCCGAGGAATGCGCCCAGGACGTGATGGCGACCGTCTGGCACAAGGCGGCGCTGTTCGACCCGGCACGCGCCAGCGTGGCGACCTGGATCTTCACCATCGCCCGCAACCGGCGGATCGATGCGCTGCGCAAGTCCCGTCGGCCCGAGCCCGAGGATCTTCCCTGGGGTCCCGAGCCGGAGCCCGACCAGGTCGATGCGCTCGTCCTGCAGCAGGAGACGGAAAAACTGGGCGAGGCGCTCGCGCTTCTGCCCGACAACCAGAGGGAGCTGATCGAGAAGGCCTATTTCGGCGATCTCAGCCACGGCGAGATCGCGAAGATCACCGGCCTGCCGCTTGGCACGATCAAGTCCCGCATCCGGCTGGCGCTGGAAAAGCTGCGCCAGACCATGACGTGAAGGTAACGACGATGATTCGGCACCATCTGAGCGACGCGCTCCTCATGGCCTACAGCGCCGGGCAACTGCCCGAGGCCTTCAGCCTGGCGGTCGCCACGCATGTCTCGCTCTGCGACGAGTGCCGCGCGCGGCTTGAAAGCTTCGACGCGGTGGGCGGGGTGCTGCTCGAGGATTGCGCCGAGACCGGCATGGCAGAGGACAGCTTCGCCGCGACCATGGCGCGGATCAAGTCGGGCGCGCCGCAGCCGCGGATGGTGCCGCCCGCGCCCGCGCGCGGCATCTTCCCGGCGCCGCTGCGCGACTATGTCGGCGGCGATCTCGAGGCGGTGCGCTGGCGTCCGGTCGGTGGCGGCGTGCGGCAGGCGATCCTGCCCACCGACCGCGCCGCCACGGCGCGGCTCCTCTACATTCCCGGCGGCGTGGCAGTGCCCGATCACGGCCACCGCGGCACCGAGCTGACGCTGGTCCTGCAGGGCGCCTTCCGCGATGAAGTCGACCGCTTCGCCCGCGGCGATATCGAGATCGCGACCGAGGAACTGGAACACACGCCCGTCGCCGAGGCGGGAGAGCCCTGCATCTGCCTCGCCGCGACCGACGCGCCCTTGCGGTTCAACAGTCTCGTTCCGCGGATGCTGCAACCGCTCCTGCGGATTTGAACGGACGATCCGCCCCTCCCTTCCGGATCGTTCGCCTCGCGGCCGGCGCGCTTCTCCTCGACGCGCCGGCCGTTCCCGTGCCTCGAGCTGCCACCCGCCTGCGACCCGCTGTCGGGCGCCGCCGTGGCGGCGTCGGGCGGCGGGTTCAGCCGCGGCCGCGCTCCAGCAGGACCGGCGTCGCGGCGCCCTCCTCGCCCTCGGCGACGAAGTCGAATTCGTCGATCCGCCGCGCCCGCCGGGTCGCCTTCTCGGCCGAGATGCGGATCTCGGCGATGTCCCGCGCGGCCT
>SLPP01000311.1 GCA_007131945.1 Paracoccaceae bacterium
AGCCGGCCTCGGCCTCGGAGGCCAGGCGATGCAGATGCCGGACGAGATCGCGGTCGGACCGGCCCTTGTGCACCTGCCCGACCCCGCGATGGGCGAAGATGTCGGCGATCTTGCCGACCGCGTGGACCTTTCGTCCCCCGGCCGTCGCCCAGTCCATCAGCGTCGGCTCGGGCGGCGCGATGGCATAGTCGCGCCGGTTGCCGGTGCGGGAAAAGCCCGCCTCTGCGCTGCCGGTGAAGGGCCGCGCGATGACCCGCCCGACGCGGCGGGCATGCAGGATCGGCGCCAGCGCTTCGCAGAGCGCGTAGAGGCGCGCGAGCCCGAAGGCCTCCTCGTGCGCGGCGATCTGCAGGACGCTGTCGGCCGAGGTGTAGCAGATCGGCCAGCCGGTGCGCAGATGCTTGGCGCCAAGTTCCTGCATGATGGCGATGCCGGCGGCGTGGCGGTTGCCGAGGATGCCCGCGGTCCCCGCGAGGCGGCAGACCTGCGCCACGAGGTTGTCGTCGAAGGCGGGCACCGTCTTCGGAAAATAGGTCCAGTCCCAGGGTACCGGCACGCCGGCGAGTTCCCAGTGCCCCGAAGGCGTGTCCTTGCCGCGCGAGACCTCGGTCGCCGCGCCCCAGAGCCCCTGCGGCGCGGCCCCCAGCCCCGGCGGTTTCAGCCCCGAGGCCAGCGCGATCGCCCGGCCCAGTCCCAGCCCGTCGAGCACCGGCATCCGCAGCGGCCCGCTGCGGCCGTCCTCGGCCCGGCCGGCGGCGCATTCCTCGGCGATATGGCCCAGCGTGTTGGCGCCCGCGTCGCCGAAATCGGCCGCGTCGGGCGCGCCGCCGCAGCCGACCGAGTCGAGCACGATCAGGAAGGCGCGGCTCACGCGACGCGCTCGTGGATCAGGCGCGGCGGAACGGCGGTTGCGGCCAGGCTGAAGGCGCCGGCGAGTTCGGCCTCGGCAACCACCAGCCCCGCCTCGTCGGCGGCATGGACCAGGCAGAGCGGGTCGCCCTTTTCCAGCCGGTCGCCGATCCGGGCGATGGCCGAGAGCCCGACCGACGGGTCGATCCGGTCGCTCTCGACCTTTCGCCCGCCGCCGAGCGCGATGACCGCATGGCCCAGCGCCCGCCCGTCGATGGCGGACAGGACGCCACCCGCCGTCGCCGCGAAGGCGCGCACCAGCGGTGCCTTCGGCAAGTGGTCACGCCAGCGGACGAGGAAGTCACCCGGCCCGCCCTGCGCCGCGACCATCGCTCCCCAGCGCTCGGCGGCGCGCCCGTCTGCCAGCGCCGCCCGGATCGCCGCCACGCCTTCGCGCGCATCCGTGGCGAGACCGGCCAGCGCCAGCGCCTCGCCGCCCAGCGCCGCCGTGACCTCGACCAGCGCCGGATGCGCGGCGGGGTTCTCGAAGGCCTCCATGACCACCGCCACCTCCAGCGCGTTGCCCGCCGCCGGCGCCAGCGGCTGGCTCATGTCGGTGATCAGCGCCGCGGTCCGGCAGCCCGCGCCGTTCGCCGTGTCGCAGATCGCCTGGGCCAGGGCCCGCGCATCCTCGATCCGCGGCAGGAACGCGCCCGAACCCGCCTTCACGTCCATCACCAGCGCCTCCAGCCCCGCCGCCAGCTTCTTCGACAGGATCGAGGCGGTGATCAGGTCGATGCTCTCGACCGTCCCGGTCACGTCGCGGATGGCGTAGAGCCGGCGGTCGGCGGGCGCGATCTCGGCACTCGCCGCGACGATGGCCGCCCCCTGCTCCGCCACCAGCGCGCGGAAGTCCCCGGGCGAAAAGCCCGTGCGCAGCCCCGCAATAGCCTCCAGCTTGTCGAGCGTGCCGCCGGTATGCCCCAGCCCGCGGCCCGAGACCATCGGAACGTAAGCCCCGCAGACCGCCAGCGCCGGGGCGAGCAGGAGCGACACCGCGTCACCGATCCCGCCCGTCGAATGCTTGTCGACGACCGGGCCGGGCAGGTCCCACCGCATCACCCGGCCCGAATCGCGCATCGCCTCGGTCAGCGCGACGCGCCCCGCCGTGCCCAGCCCCTTCAGGCAGACCGCCATCGCGAAGGCGCCGGCCTGCGCGTCCGAGACCGTGCCGTCGGCCAGCCCGCGGGCGAATTCGGCGATCTCCCCGGCCGAGGGCAGGCGCCCGTCGCGCAGGCCGGCGATCAGCCGCGCGGCCGAGGTCATTCCCGCGCCATCCGGCTCGAGGAAAAGGCGCGCGGCAGCAGTTCGCCGAGGGTCATGGTCAGCGTGCGGCCATCCATCGTCGCCATCGTCACCGGCACCTCGGGGCCGGCGAACTCGCTCAGCTTCTGCCGGCAGCCGCCGCAGGGCGGCACCGGCTCGGGTGCATCGGCGACGACGCAGATCTCGGCGATCTCGGTGTCGCCGGCCGCCACCATCGCCGCGATCGCCCCGGCCTCGGCGCAGGTGCCCTGCGGATAGGCGGCGTTCTCCACGTTGCAGCCGGCATGGACCCGCCCCGACGCGGCGCGAATCGCCGCGCCGACCTTGAAGCCGGAATAGGGGGCATGGGCGTTCTCGCGCACGGCGCGCGCGGTTTCGAGTAGCGACATGCGAGGCTCCGCCAGACCGGGACAGGCGCGAAGTCTGGAGCGGCCGGCCGCCGGTTGCAAGCCCCCGGAAGGCGCCGGTGCCTGCCCGCCGGCCGGATTGGGGCTAGCCGCGCTCGACACGATAGTTTAACGTTAAACATCGTCACCGCGCCGGCAGGAGGAGGCCGCCCATGACCGACGATCCCGCCCAGAACCGCCCCGATCCGCGCATCGATGTCTTCCGCCAGGCGGCGCTCGACTACCACGAGTTCCCGCGACCCGGAAAGCTCGAGGTCCGGGCGACGAAGCCGCTCGCGACCGGGCGCGACCTCGCCCGCGCCTATTCGCCCGGCGTCGCCGAGGCCTGCCTGGAGATCAAGGCCGATCCCGCCCATGCCGCCCGCTTCACCGCCCGCGCCAACCTCGTCGCGGTGGTGACCAACGGCACCGCCGTCCTCGGGCTGGGCAATATCGGCGCGCTGGCCTCGAAGCCGGTGATGGAGGGCAAGGCGGTGCTCTTCAAGAAATTCGCCAATATCGACTGTTTCGACATCGAGCTGGACGAATCCGACCCCGAGCGCCTGGCCGAGATCGTCTGCGCCCTGGAGCCCACCTTCGGCGCCATCAACCTCGAGGACATCAAGGCGCCCGACTGCTTCATCGTCGAGAAGCTCTGCCGCGAGCGGATGGGCATCCCGGTCTTCCACGACGACCAGCACGGCACCGCCATCGTCGTCGGCGCCGCCGCGACCAATGCCCTGCGCATCGCCGGCAAGCGGTTCGAGGACATCAGGATCGTCTCGACCGGCGGCGGCGCGGCGGGGATCGCCTGCCTCAACATGCTGCTCAAGCTCGGCGTCCGGCGCGAGAATGTCTGGCTGTGCGACCTGCACGGGCTGGTGCACGAGGGCCGCGAGGTCGACATGAACCCGCAGAAGGCGGCCTATGCGCAGAAGACGGACCAGCGCCAGCTCGAGGAAGTGATCGAGGGGGCGGACATGTTCCTCGGCCTCTCCGGCCCCGGCGTGCTCTCGGCCGAGATGGTGCAGCGCATGGCGAGACGGCCGATCATCTTCGCGCTCGCCAATCCCACGCCCGAGATCATGCCCGATGCCGTCCGCGCCGCGGTGCCGGACGCGATCATCGCCACCGGCCGGTCGGACTTTCCGAACCAGGTCAACAATGTCCTGTGCTTCCCCTTCATCTTCCGCGGCGCGCTCGATGTCGGCGCGACCGAGATCAACGACGCGATGCAGATCGCCTGCATCGAGGGGATCGCCGCGCTCGCCCGCGCCACCACCTCGGCCGAGGCGGCCGCCGCCTACAAGGGCGAACAGCTCAGCTTCGGCCCCGACTACCTGATCCCCAAACCCTTCGATCCGCGGCTGATGGGCGTGGTCGCCGGCGCCGTGGCGCGCGCGGCGATGGAATCGGGCGTGGCAAGCCGCCCGCTGCCCGATCTCGATGCCTACAGGCAGGCGCTCGACGGCTCGGTCTTCCGCTCGGCGATGATCATGCGGCCGGTCTTCGAGGCCGCGCGCCAGGCCAGCCGCAAGATCGTCTTCGCCGAAGGCGAGGACGAGCGCGTGCTGCGCGCGGCGCATGCGATCCTCGAGGAGACGACCGAACAGCCGATCCTGATCGGCCGGCCCGAGGTGGTCGCGCTGCGCTGCGAGCGCGCCGGGCTGGCGATCCGGCCGGGGCGCGACTTCGACATCGTCAACCCCCAGGACGATCCGCGCTACCGCGAATACTGGGAGACCTATCACCAGTTGATGGAGCGGCGCGGGGTGACCCCGGACATCGCCCGTGCGGTGATGCGCACCAACACCACCGCGATCGGCGCGGTGATGGTGCATCGCGGCGAGGCCGACAGCCTCATCTGCGGCACCTTCGGGCAGTTCCTGTGGCACCTCAACTACGTGGGCCAGATCCTCGGCCGCGACGGGCTGCACCCGGTCGGCGCGCTCAGCCTGATGCTGCAGCCCGAGGGCAACCTCTTCATCGCCGACACCCAGGTCCATCCCGAACCGACGCCCGAACAGATCGCCGAGGCCGCGGTCGGGGCCGCGCGCCATGTCCGCCGCTTCGGGATCGAGCCGCGGCTCGCGCTGTGCTCGAATTCGCAGTTCGGCAATCTCGATACGGCCTCAGGCCGGCGGATGCGGGCGGCGCTCGAACTGCTCGACGCGATGGCGCCCGATTTCATCTACGAAGGCGAGATGACCGTCGACGCCGCGCTCGATCCGGACCTGCGCGCGCGCATCTTCCCCAATGCCCGCTACGCCGAACCCGCGAACGTGCTGATCTTCGCCACGACCGACGCCGCCTCGGCCGTGCGTAACATCCTGAAGATGCGCGCGGGCGGGCTCGAGGTCGGCCCGATCCTGATGGGCATGGGCAACCGCGCGCATATCGTCACGCCCTCGATCACCGCGCGCGGGCTTCTCAACATGGCGGCGCTGGCCGGCACGCCGGTGGCGCATTACGGCTGAGGCCGCGGGTTTGCAAACCCGCGCCAACGCGACCGGTTCTCGCCCATTCACACAGGGGATTTGCAAACTTTGCGACCGGCCGCGGCCATTTTCTGCAAATCTTTTCGCGCCCGGCGCGCCTGTCATCCGGTAACAGCGTTGCATGCGCCACGCGACGTGGCGTAACAGGATTGCAACCCGAGAAGGAGGAGACGCCCATGCGCTACGCCGATCTGCATCGCCGCTCGATCGAGGATCCCGAGGGCTTCTGGCTGGAACAGGCGCAGGCCATCGACTGGGTCGAGCCGCCGAAGCAGGCGCTCTTCGCCGAGCGGGCGCCGATCTACGAGTGGTTCAAGGAGGCCAGGCTCAACGCCTGCTGGAACGCGCTGGACCGCCATGTCGAGGGCGGGCGGGGCGAGCAGACGGCGCTGATCTACGACAGCCCCGTCACCCATACCAAGCAGACCTACACCTATCGCGAGCTGCGCGACCGGGTCGCCTCGCTCGCCGGCGCGCTGAAAGCACGCGGGGTCGAGAAGGGCGACCGGGTGGTGATCTACATGCCGATGATCCCGCAGGCGGTGGAGGCGATGCTCGCCTGCGCGCGGCTGGGGGCGATCCATTCGGTGGTCTTCGGCGGCTTCGCCGCGCGGGAACTGGCGACGCGGATCGACGACGCCAAGCCCCGCGCGATCATCGCCGCCTCCTGCGGGATCGAGCCAGGCCGCGTGGTGCATTACAAGCCCCTTCTCGACGGCGCGATCGAGATGGCCGCGCACAAGCCCGACTTCTGCGTCATCTACCAGCGCGAGCAGGAAGTGGCGAAGCTGACCGAGGGGCGCGACCTCGACTGGCACGAATGCCAGTACGGGGTGGAACCGGCGGATTGCACGCCGGTCGCGGGCGACCATCCGCTCTACATCCTCTACACCTCGGGCACCACGGGCCAGCCGAAGGGCGTGATCCGGGCGACCGCCGGCTACCTCGTCGCGCTCGCCTGGACGATGAAGAACCACTACAATGTCGAGCCCGGCGAGGTCTTCTGGACCGCCTCCGACGTCGGCTGGGTCGTCGGCCACAGCTACATCGTCTACGCACCGCTCCTGCACGGCGCGACGACCGTCGTCTTCGAGGGCAAGCCGGTGGGCACACCCGATGCCGGCACCTTCTGGCGGATCATCGAGGAATACGGCGTCGTCAGCTTCTTCACCGCCCCGACCGCCTTCCGCGCCATCAAGCGCGAGGACCCGGCGGGCGTTCAGCTCGAGAAATACGACATCTCCAGCCTGCGCGCGCTCTACCTCGCCGGCGAGCGGGCCGATCCCGACACCGTCCACTGGGCGCAGGAGAAGCTGAAGGTGCCGGTGGTCGACCACTGGTGGCAGACCGAGACCGGCTGGCCGATCTGCGGCAACCCGCAGGGTTACGAGCCGCTGCCGGTCAAGGTCGGCTCCCCCTCGGTGCCGATGCCCGGCTATGACGTGCAGGTGCTGGACGAGGCGGGCCAGCCGGTCGGCCCGAACGAGCTCGGCGCGATCGCGATCCGGCTGCCCCTGCCGCCGGGGACGCTGCCCAATCTCTGGCAGGCCGAGGCGCGTTTCGTGAAGTCCTACCTCACGACCTTCCCGGGCTATTACGAGACTGGCGATGCCGGCCATATCGACGAGGACGGCTATGTCTACATCATGGCGCGCACCGACGACGTGATCAACGTCGCCGGCCACCGCCTCTCGACCGGCGCGATGGAAGAGGTGCTCGCCTCCCATCCCGATGTCGGCGAATGCGCGGTGATCGGCGTCGCGGACGAGCTCAAGGGCCAGCTGCCGCTGGGCTTTCTGTGCCTCAACAAGGGCGCGACGAAGGACACGGCCGAGGTGGTGAAGGAATGCGTCGCGCTGGTCCGCGACCGGATCGGGCCCGTCGCCGCCTTCAAGCTCGCCGTCGTCGTCGACCGGCTGCCGAAGACGCGTTCGGGCAAGATCCTGCGCGCGACCATGGCGCAGATCGCCGACGGCAAGGAGGCGAAGGTGCCCGCGACGATCGACGATCCGGCGATCCTCGACGAGATCGCCGCCGCCCTGCGCACGATCGGCTATGCAAGGGAGGACGCGTGATCCGGCGTCCGGAACCGGGCAGGCACTTTTCCGCAGGTTGTGCGATTCATCTCTTGATTGTGTCACAAATTCGGCACAAGCTATGTTTACCCCGGTTCGGCAAGAGCGTATCGATCACATGATGGACGATCTACTCGGCATGACACGTGCGAACGGGGGGGACGAAACCGCCATCGACGCGGCAGTTCTGGACCAGATCCTGAATATCGGCGACACGCGGCTGCGCCAGGCGCTGCTCGAGCAGCTCCTGGCCGATTTCCGCCGCATCGCCGAAACGCTCGCCGTCGAGAGCGCCGACGAGGTCGGCGCCGCGGCGCACGAGCTCAAGGGGCTCGCCGCGACGATCGGCGCCCATCGCCTGGCGAAACTCGCGCGCCGGCTCAACATCGTCGCCGGCAGCGCCGTCGCGGCCGAGCTCGGCGAGTTCCGCGCCCCGGTCGAGGGCGAGATCCGCGTCGTGCTGGACAACCTGGCCAGCCATGCAGGCAGGATCCGGTCCTGAACCGGCGCCCGATGCACGACACGGCACGACCTTCCGACACGATCCTGCTGGTCGAGGACACGCCGTCGCTGCAGATGATCTATGCCGCGGCCCTCGATCGCGCGGGCTACGGGGTCGAGATCTGCGGCACCGCAGCGGATGGCCGCGCCGCCTTCGACCGGCTGCAGCCCTCGGTCGTGCTGCTTGATCTGATGCTGCCCGACGGCACCGGGCTCGACGTCATGCGCTACATGCTCGGCCAGGCGCCGCAGACCTGCGTCATCGTCATCACCGCGCATGGCTCGATCAACAAGGCGGTCGAGATGATGCGCGCCGGCGCGCATGAATTCCTCGTCAAGCCCTTCGACGACCAGCGCCTCCTCGCCGCGATCGAGAATGCCCGCCGCTCGCTGCGGCATGCCCCGACACCGCGCCAGATCGCGACCGACGAGCCGGCGCTCGCCCCCTTCATCGGCACCTCGCCGGCGATGCGCGCTATCTATGACAAGATCCGTTCGGTCGCGCGTTCGATGGCCACGGTCTTCATCACCGGCGAAAGCGGCACCGGAAAGGAACTGGCGGCCGAGGCCGTGCACCGCATCTCGGCGCGCGCGCACGGGCCCTTCATCGCTCTCAACTGCGGCGCGATCCCGGTCGACCTCCTGGAATCCGAGGTCTTCGGTCATCTGCGCGGCTCGTTCACCGGCGCGATCTCGGACAAGATCGGCGCGGCGGCGGCAGCCGATGGCGGCACGCTCTTCCTCGACGAGATCTGCGAGATGGACCTGAACCTGCAGACGAAGCTCCTGCGCTTCCTGCAGACCTCGACCATCACGCCGGTGGGCGCGACGAAGCCGCGCAAGGTCGACGTGCGCATCGTCTGCGCCACCAACCGCAACCCGCTCGACGAGGTGCGGGCCGGCAATTTCCGCGAGGATCTCTACTACCGGCTGCACGTCGTGCCGGTCCAGATGCCGCCCTTGCGCGCGCGCGGCGAGGACGTGGTCGAGATCGCCGAGCGCCTGCTCGCCGACATGGGCAAGGAAGAGGGGCACGCCTTCACCGGGCTCGACGACGAGGTGAAGGCACTCTTCCGGCGGCTGCCCTGGCCGGGGAACGTGCGCCAGTTGATCAACGTTCTGCGCAATGTCGTCGTGCTCAACGAGGGGCCGATCGTCACCATCGACATGCTGCCGGCGGATCTGATGGCCGGCAGCGGTGTCGAAGCCGGGACCCAGGGCCAGCCCGCCGCGCCCGCCGCCCCGGCCGAAAGCACCTTCGCCGGCCGGACGCTGGCCGAGATCGAGCGCATGGTGATCGAGGACGCGCTGCGCCGCCACGACGGCTCGGTGCCGAAGGCGGCGCGCGAACTCGACGTCGCGGCCTCGACCATCTACCGCAAGCTCGACGCCTGGGCGAAGCGGGATGCCGGCTGACCCCGAGTCCCGCCGCGTCCTCCTGATCACCGGCTGTTCCTCGGGCATCGG
>SLPP01000173.1 GCA_007131945.1 Paracoccaceae bacterium
CCCGCGTGCGCGGCTGAACGCGCGGCCCGCGACCGGTCGCGCGCCGACCGGGTACTCCCTCGGCGGCATGAGGTCCGACCCCTTCTCTCCGCCGTTGTCCCGGCCGGCACCCGGTTCGCGCGCGTCCCGTTGCTATCCGGGAAAAGGTTTCATTGCGCTTAACGGCGTCGATTTTCTTATCCAGATCAATAACTTGTAGAAGCGCACAATCTTGTGCACCCCCCGAGTGCATGCGCCACGGGGCCGACAAGGCATCGCCCTCACACCAGCGCGAAGAGCCCCGCCGCCAGCGCCAGCGCCGCGCCGATCCCGGCGAAGGCGAGGCTGCGCCGCCGGTCCTGGCGCGAGGTCGCGCCGCTGGCATAGTCGAAGCGTTCGTAGACCACGTTGCGCATCGGCAGGCCGAGGTCGAGAAGCGCGTCCGAGACCGATGTCACCATCCCCCCCGGCCCGCACATCAGCGCCACGGTCCGTGCCGGGTCGAGCCCCTCAAGCAGCCGGCGCAGCCGGTCGGGGTCGAGCCGGCCGACCTCGCCCGTCCAGCCCTCGGCGCCTTCGCCGCTGAGCAGCATCACGCGCAGAACGAGCGCGCCCCTTGCCGCCTCGATCTCGGGCAGGCAGGCGAACTTGCCGGGCGCGCCCGCGGCATAGGCCAGCCGCACCGGGCGCCGATCGCCGCGCGCGACGAGGTCGCGCAGGATCCCGACGATCGGCGCGATCCCCACCCCGCCGGCGATCAGCAGGACCGCGTCGCCCGGATGCTCCTCGAGCGCGAATTCGCCATAGGGACCGTCGATGCCGATCGGCGTGCCGGGGGGCAGGCTGCCGATCCGGTTGGTGAAATCGCCCAGTTCCTTGATGATCAGGCTCAGCCCCGGCCGACGCGGGCTGTCGGCGATCGAGAACGGATGGTCGAAGAGCGGGAACCGCCGCCGCCCCTCGGTCATCCAGACGAACTGGCCGGCGTGATAGGCCAGCGGCGGGGTCTTCGGCTCGGGCTGGATGTCGAGCTCCCACATCCGGTCGGCGAGCCTCTCGACCGAGGCGAGCCGCCAGGGCCGGGCATGCAGCCGCCACCAGCGCCAGCCGTAGAGCGTGGCCATCACCGCGACCAGCGCCGCCGCCACCGCCCACCAGAAGACCGGCACCGCGCCCAACGCGCTGAACCGCCCCGCGACCAGCGCGTGATGCAGCCCGCCCGCCGCGGCGGTGACGCCGAGGATCACGTGGCTCGCCCGCCAGACCTCGTAGCGAACCGGCAGCCGCTCGCGCAGGGCCGAGGACAGGACCAGAAGCGCCAGCGCGGCAAGCGCCACCACCCCGCTGTGATACTGCGGCAGGGTCAGGTAGGCCACGAGCCGCGTCATGCCCCGGTCGGCATCGTCGAGCCAGGTGGGCAGGACGTAGAAGAGCGGGTGCAGGATGAGCGCGACCAGCACCCACCAGGCGGCAACCTTGTGGAAGGCCATGATCTTGTCGATCCCGAGACGGCCCGACACCGCCTCGAACCGGCCCGAGGTGACGAACTGCACCGCCATCGCGGCGAGCCCGATCAGCCCCAGCGCCGCGCCCACCTTCTCCCACGGGTCGAGCCGGGCGACGAGCGCCGTCTGCGCCAGCGCCAGCGGCAGCAGGCAGGCGATCAGGTAGAGGAAGGCCAGCGCCGGGCCGGGCAGGCGCGGCGCTGTCGGGGCAGGGTCCGGGGCGGTGCGATCACGGGTCATGCGATCTCCTTCAGCGGCGGCGGGGAACAATTCGGGGGCTTTCCGGGCGCGCGCATTGACGCGGATCAATGATGGACGGATTTTCCTGGCTCAGTATCATGCGATGCGACCGAACGTCCTTCCCTGAGGAGATTCCATGCCCCTGCCTCGCATGCTTTCCCGGCTCTGCGCAATCCTGGCGCTGGCCCTGACCCCCGCCCCGGCAGCGCTGGCCGAGGAGAACCTGACCGGGCTCACCGAACTGGTCGAGAAATGGCTCGCCTCGCCGCATGGCGATTACCACTCGCTCTCCTTCACCTACTGGAACGAGGAGGGCGAGATCCCGGTCGCCTGCGCGCATTGCCATTCCGAGCCGTCCTTCGTCGAATGGCTGGGGGCGGACGGCAGCACGCCGGGCATGATCGAGCATCCGGGCGTGATCAACTCGCCGATCGGCTGCGCCTCGTGCCACACCTCGGCGGCGCATGCGCTCGATGCCGTCGCCTTCCCCTCGGGCGTGACGGTCGAGGGGCTGGGCTGGAACGCGCTCTGCACCGTCTGCCACCAGGGCCGGCAGTCGACCGAGCAGGTGATGCGCGCGGTCGAGGGCAAGGATCTGGACGCGGTCTCGTCCGAGCTTTCCTTCCTGAACATCCATTACGGCATCGCCGCGGCGGTGATGCACGGCTCGGAAGTGCGCGGCGGCTTCCAGTATCCCGGCCGTGACTATGCCGGGCGCTTCCGCCATGTTCCCGGCGCCGATACCTGCGTCGTCTGCCATGACGCTCATACCACGCAGGTCGAGGTCGATGGCTGCCTGAGCTGCCATCGCGGCGTCGACGACATCCGCGCGATCCGCACCCGGCATGTCGATTTCGACGGCGACGGCGACATCTCGGGCGGCATCCATGCCGAGATCCTCGGCCTGCAGGGCCAGCTCTACGACGCGATCCGCGCCTATGCCGCCGATGTCGCGGGTATGCCGATCGTCTATGTCGACGGCCGCTTCCCCTACTACTTCGCCGATCCCGAGGGCCGGGGCGGGCTCGCGCGCGAGGACGCGATCTTCGCCAACCGCTACCAGAACTGGACGCCGCGGCTTCTGCAGGCCGCCTACAACTACCAGGTGGCGAAGAAGGATCCGGGCGGCTACGTGCACAACCCGGCCTACCTGCTGCAACTCCTGCACGACTCGCTGGAAAGCCTGTCCGCGCGGGTCGAGATCGACATGGGCCGGTTGCGGCGGCCGTGAGGTCGCGCGTCGGCGCGTGGCGCGACCCGGCGACCGGCGCGGCGCTTGCCCATCCGGCGGCGATGGCGCGGGCCGCCGCTGCTGGCGTGGTGCTCCTGGGCGAGAGCCACGACCGCGCCGACCATCACCGCTGGCAGCTTTCGGTCATGGCCGGGCTCCTGGCACATCGGGCCGACATGGTCGCGGGCTTCGAGATGTTCCCCGCCGCGGCCGACCCGGTGCTCGCCGACTGGGTGGCCGGGCGGCTGGGCGAGGCGGAGTTCCTCGAGAGGGTCGAATGGGGTCGCGTCTGGGGCTTCGCCGCCGATCTCTACCTGCCGCTCTTCCGCTTCTGCCGGCTGCACCGGGTGGCGATGATCGGGCTCAACTGCGACCGCGGCCTGGTGCGCCGGGTGGGCGCCGAGGGCTGGGAGGCGATCCCCAAGTCCGAACGCGAGGGAATCACCCCCGCCGCGCCGGCGACCGAGGCCTACCGGCGCTACCTGTTCGAGATGACCGGCGGGCGGCGCGAAGGCCGCGCGGCGCAGCATCCGATGGATCCGGCATTCGACCGCTTCGTGCGCGCCCAGCAGGCCTGGGACCGCGCCTTTGCCTGCCGGATCGCGGATGCCCGCGCACGGCCCGGCGCGCCGCTTGTGGTGGGGATCATCGGGCGGGGGCATCTGGAATATCGCGGCGGCACCCCGCGCCAGCTGGAGGACCTGGGCGTGAGCGGGGCGATGGTGCTGCTGCCGATGGATGCGGGGAGCGAGGTGCCGGAAGGGATCGGCGATGCCGTCTTCGGGGTCGAGGCGGCGCCGGGGTGAGGGGGGTGACGGGGCGTGACGGGGGGCGGTGTGACGGCGGCAGTGTGACGGGGCGTGCAAATTTGCACGCCTTTCCAACCATCTGTTTTCATTGCAGTTCCTGATCCCGTTAACCACAATGAAAGCTCTGGAAAACGACGCGCCGACGCCCGCCGGCCGTGACGGGGTCGCGTCGCGCGGTCAATCCACGGGGCGGCGGATGGCGGCGGTGACGTAGTTCACCGAGAGGTCGCGCGACGACAGCGACCAGGACCAGCGCACCGGGTTGAACACCATGCCCTTGCGGTCCACCGGGTCGAGCCCGGCCTGGCGCAGGAGCTCGTAAAGCTCGTCGGGCGTGATGAACTTCGCCCATTCGTGCGTGCCCTTGGGCAGCCAGCGCATGACGTATTCGGCACCGACGATGGCCATGACGAAGCTTTTCGCATTGCGGTTGATCGTCGAGGTGACCATCAGCCCGCCGGGACGCAGCAGCTGGCGGCAGGCGGTCAGGTAGGCCAGCGGGTCGGCGACATGCTCGACCACCTCCATGTTGAGGACCACGTCGAAGCTCTCGCGCGCCTCGACCATCGCCTCGGCGGTGGTGTGGCGGTAGTCGATGGCGAGCCCCGACTGCTCGGCATGCAGGCGCGCGACGGGGATGTTGCGCTCGGCGGCGTCGGCGCCGACCACCTCGGCGCCGAGCCGCGCCATCGGCTCGGCGAGCAGCCCGCCACCGCAGCCGATATCCAGCAGACGCAGCCCGGCGAAGGGCCGGTCGGCCGTCGGGTCGCGGTCGAACTCGGCCGCGATCTGGCCGGTGATGTAGTCGAGCCGGCAGGGATTGAGCATGTGCAGCGGCTTGAACTTGCCCTCGGGATCCCACCATTCGGCGGCCATGGCCTCGAACTTGGCGATCTCGGCGGGGTCGATGGTCGTGGTGCTCATGCGGTCGGCTCCGGTGTTTCCTCTCCGTCCCCGTGGCACGGGGCCGTGCGAGCGTATATAGTCCGACGCATGGACAAGTCCCCAGAGCAAAACAGCGCGGCCGCCTTCCTCTATCCGCCGATCGAGCCCCTCTCGCGGCGGATGCTTGAGGTCGGCGGGGGGCACGAGGTCTATGTCGAGGAATGCGGAAGCGCCGACGGGATGCCGGTCATCGTCCTGCATGGCGGGCCCGGCGGCGGGACGAGCCCGATGATGCGGCGCTTCTTCGACCCGGCGATCTATCGCGCCGTGCTCTTCGACCAGCGCGGCTGCGGCCGCTCGCGCCCGCATGCCAGCGTCGAGGCGAACACGACGCAGGACCTGATCGCCGATATCGAGCGCATCCGCACCGCGCTGGGGATCGACCGCTGGGTGGTCTTCGGCGGCAGTTGGGGGGCGACGCTGGCGCTGGCCTACGCCCAGGCGCATCCCGAGCGCGCCGCCTACCTGGTGCTGCGCGGCGTCTTCCTCGGCACGGCGGCGGAACTGCAGTGGTTCTACGGCGGCGGCGCGGGCAAGTTCCATCCCGAACTCTGGGCGCGCTTCACCGACCCGATCCCCGAGGGCGAGCGCGGCGACCTGATCGCGGCCTATCACGCGCGGCTCTTCTCGGGCGTCTTCGCCACCGAGACGCGCTATGCCCGGCTCTGGGCGGAATGGGAGAACGCGCTGGCGACGGTCGATGCGCGCACGCCGGGCGAGACGCCGGTCGATTACGCCCGCGCCTTCGCGCGGCTCGAGAATCACTATTTCATGAACCGCTGCTTTCTCGACTACGACGGCCAGCTGCTGGCCGAGACGGCGCGGATGCGCGGCGTCGCCGGCACGATCGTGCAGGGCCGGCTCGACATGATCTGCCCGCCGGGTACCGCCTGGGCGCTGCACCGCACCTGGCCGGAAAGCGAGCTGCGCATGGTGCCGATGGCCGGGCACGCGCTTTCGGAACCCGCGATCACCGCCGAGCTCGTCAAGACCATGGACCGTCTGCATCGGCGGCAGGTGGAGCTGGGCCTCGGCTGACAGCCCCGACCGAAAGCCCTTGCGTTCGGCGCGGGCGGGGCCTATATGCAGCGCAACAGCGGCGCCTCTCGGGTCCAAACCGGAAGGCTCCACCGGACAGATGCACGGGCCGCTCGGCCCGTTTTTTCGTTTCTGGAGGTTCGCGATGGGCGAATCCGGCACCGTCACCGATCTTGTCGCCGCCACCGCGCTCGACCGCCGGCTCGCGGCGATCGTCGAGCCGATCATCCGCGGCATGGGATTCGAGCTGGTGCGGCTGCGGCTGATGGCGGGCAAGACGCGGGTGCTGCAGATCATGGCCGACCGGCCCGAGGGCGGGATCGAGGTCGACGACTGCGCCGAGATCTCGCATGTCGTCTCGGCCGCGCTCGATGTCGAGGACCCGATCGAGGAGGCCTACACGCTCGAGGTCTCGAGCCCCGGCATCGACCGGCCGCTGACCCGGCTGAAGGATTTCGACGCCTGGGAAGGCCACGAGGCGAAGCTCGAGACGCGCGAGATGATCGACGGGCGGCGGCGCTTCAAGGGCGTGCTCGCCGGGACCGAGGGCGACGAGGTGCTGATCGAGATCAGCGAGGCGGGCGCGCCGGTGACCATCGGGCTGAAATTCGACTGGCTGGCCGAGGCGAAGCTCGTGCTGACCGACGAGCTGATCGCCGAGACTCTGCGCGCGCGGAAGGCCGCGGGCAGCATCAATGAAGCCGATTTTGACGAGATCGAAACCGATACCGCTTCCGAGGAGGAGTGAGAGACATGGCCATCACCAGTGCCAACCAGCTGGAGCTTCTGCAGACCGCCGAGGCGGTCGCGCGCGAGAAGATGATCGACCCCGAACTCGTGGTGCAGGCGATGGAGGACAGCCTCGCCCGCGCGGCGAAGTCGCGCTACGGGGCGGACATGGACATCCGCGTGGCGATCGACCGCAAGACCGGCCGCGCGACCTTCACCCGGGTGCGCACGGTGGTCGCCGACGAGGAGCTGGAGAACTACCACGCCGAGCTGACCGCCGCGCAGGCGAAGTCCTATTTCACGCCGTCGAAGCCGGGCCGCGAGGAGTTCTGGCTGCGCGCGGGCCGGCGCATCGACCCGGCCGAGGCCGGCGCGCCGGAGATCGGCGACGAGTTCCACGAGGTCGTGCCGCCGGTCGATCTCGGCCGGATCGCGGCGCAGTCGGCGAAGCAGGTGATCCTGCAGAAGGTCCGCGAGGCCGAACGCGACCGGCAGTACGAGGAATTCAAGGACCGCGCCGGGACGATCATCAACGGCATCGTGCGGCGCGAGGAATACGGCAACATCATCGTCGATATCGGCCGCGGCGAGGGCATCCTGCGCCGCAACGAGAAGATCGGCCGCGAGAGCTACCGCCCGAACGACCGCATCCGCTGCTTCATCAAGGATGTCCGGCGCGAGGCGCGCGGGCCGCAGGTATTCCTCAGCCGCACCGACCCGCAGTTCATGGCCGAGCTCTTCAAGATGGAGGTGCCCGAGATCTATGACGGCATCATCGAGATCAAGGCCGTGGCCCGCGACCCCGGCTCGCGCGCGAAGATCGCGGTGATCAGCTACGATTCCAGCATCGACCCCGTGGGCGCCTGCGTCGGCATGCGCGGCAGCCGGGTGCAGGCGGTGGTCAACGAGCTGCAGGGCGAGAAGATCGACATCATCCCCTGGAACGAGGACCAGGCGACCTTCCTGGTGAACGCGCTGCAGCCGGCCGAGGTCTCGAAGGTCGTCATCGACGAGGATGCCGGCCGGATCGAGGTGGTGGTGCCCGACGAGCAGCTCTCGCTCGCCATCGGCCGGCGCGGGCAGAACGTGCGCCTGGCGAGCCAGCTGACGGGTCTGGACATCGACATCCTGACCGAGGCCGAGGAATCGGCGCGCCGCCAGGCCGAATTCGCCCAGCGCACGCAGATGTTCATGGACGAGCTCGACGTCGACGAGATGATGGCGCAGCTTCTGGTCGCCGAGGGATTCGTCGATCTCGAGGAGGTTGCCTATGTCGAGCTCGACGAGCTTCTGTCGATCGACGGTTTCGACGAGGAGACGGCGCAGGAGTTGCAGGCCCGAGCCCGCGACCGGCTCGACGCGATCAGCCAGGCCGCGCTCGACAATGCCCGCGCGATGGGCGTCGAGGACAGCCTGATCGAGTTCGAGGGCCTGACACCGCAGATGATCGAGGTGCTGGCCAAGGACGGCATCAAGACGCTGGAGGATTTCGCCACCTGCGCCGACTGGGAGCTGGCCGGTGGCTGGACCACGGTCGATGGCCAGCGGGTGAAGGATGACGGCCTGCTCGAACCCTTCGGCTTCAGCCTCGAGGAGGCGCAGCACCTGATCATGACCGCCCGCGTGATGCTCGGCTGGGTCGATCCGGCCGATCTGGAACCGGCCGAAGACGAGGGTGAGGCGGTCGAGGAGGAAGACGCGGCGGAGGCGGAGCGGGCCTGAGCCCGTCCGGAGGCGCGGCGATGACCCGCGGCGGACGCAAAAAGGAGCGCGACGAGCCCGAGCGGCGCTGCATCGTCACGGGCGAGACCGGCCCGAAGGCGGGGCTGATCCGCTTCGTCGCCGGACCGGAGGGCGCGGTGGTGCCGGATCTGGCGGGCAAGCTGCCCGGCCGCGGCATCTGGGTCTCGGCCGAGCGCGCGGCGCTGGAGAAGGCGGTGAAGAAGCGCCTCTTCGCCCGCGCCGCCCGGGCGCCGGTCACCGCGCCCGAGGACCTGGCCGACCAGGTCGAGGCGGCGCTGGTGCGGCGGCTGGTCGAGACGCTGGCGCTGGCGCGCAAGGCGGGCGAGGCGGTCGCGGGCTACGAGAAGGTGCGCGAATGGCTGGCCCGCGGCGAGGCGGCGGCGCTGGTTCAGGCCGCCGACGGATCGGCGCGGGGGCGCGCGAAACTGCGCCCGCCCGCCGGCCCGGAAAGCCATGTCACCTGCCTCACGGCACGGGAAATGGGCATGGCCTTCGGGCGCGAGAATGTGATACACGCCGCGCTGGCCGCTGGCGGTCTGTGCGGGCGTGTAGTAGAGGAAGCGGCAAGGCTCGCGCGGTTGCGCGGGTGGCACGGCGGATCGGACGCCGGGAAGGATAGACAGGACGCATGAGCGATACCGACGACAAGAAACCCCTTGGCCTGAAGGGCGCCCGCCCCGGTCAGGTGAAGCAGAGCTTCAGCCACGGCCGCACCAAGTCGGTGGTGGTCGAGACGAAGCGCCGGCGCGTCGTCGTGCCGAAACCCGGCGCGGCGCCCGCCGCTCCCGCCGGCGGCGCGCCGGCGAAACCGGCCCCGGCGCCGAAGGCCGAGGCACCGAGCAAGCGCCCGGCCGGGATCTCGGATGCCGAGATGGAGCGCCG
>SLPP01000240.1 GCA_007131945.1 Paracoccaceae bacterium
GGATCGCGCGCGCGGCCGGACCTGCCGGCGGGCGTGCCGGTGCTGACCGACCCCGCCGATCTGCCCGCGACAGGCGCCGATCTCGTCGTCGAGGCCGCCGGCCGCGACGCGGTCGCGCCCTGGGCGCTGGCGGCGCTGGCGGCGGGGATCGACGTCGCGGTCAGCTCGACCTCGGCCTTCGCCGACGGCGGGCTCCTCGACGAGCTTTCGGCGCGCGCCCGGTCGAGCGGCGCACAGCTGATCGTTCCACCGGGCGCGCTGGGCGGGATCGACGCGCTCGCCGCCGCGGGTCGGATGGGGCCGGTCTCGCTCACGCACCGGATCGTCAAGCCGCCCCGCGCCTGGGCCGGGACCGAGGCCGAAAGCCTGTGCGACCTCGCCGCCGTGACCGCGCCCGCGACCTTCTTCGAGGGCAGCGCCGGCGAGGCCGCCGCGCGCTTTCCGCAGAACGCCAATGTCGCGCTGATCGCGGCGCTGGCCGGGCCGGGGCCGGAGGCGACGCGCGTTGCGCTGATCGCCGATCCGGCGGCGACGGCGAACCGGCACGAGATCGCGGCCGAGGGCGATTTCGGGCACATGACGCTGGCCTTCGAGAACGCGCCCCTGCCGGACAATCCGAAATCCTCGGCCATGACCGCGCTGTCGCTGGTGCGGCTGATCGAGAACCGCGCCGCGCCGGTGGTGATCTGATGCGCGCCCCCGTGATCCCGCGCCATTCCGGGCTTGACAGAATCACCCGGCCCGGTTTTATTTCAAGCTTGAAAGAATTGTCGCCGCCCGAGCCGCCTTTACCGCGGAGCGCGGCCGCGCCATGATCCGTCCGAAACCCAGGAAACCGCAATCCAGGAAACCGCAGACAGGGAGACTGCAATGAAAGACCTGAGGACCACCTTCGCCGCCCTCGCCGTCGGCGCCGCCGCCGGCCTCGCCCCGGCGCTTGCCGCCGCGCAGGACATGCGCATCGGCCTGATCACGCCGCCGAGCCATGTCTGGAGCCAGGCGGCGATGGCGATGGGCGAGGAACTGTCGGAAGCCACCGACGGGCGCATCACGCTGCAGGTCTTCCCCGGCGGACAGCTCGGCAACGAGGCGCAGATGCTCCAGCAGCTGCAGACCGGCGCGCTCGACATGTCCTTCATGACCGTGGCCGAGATCTCGAACCGGGTGCCCGAATTCGGCGCCTTCTTCGCGCCGTTCCTCGCCGACGACATCGCCCATGCGGGGCGGATCATCCGCTCGGACGTCGCCGCCTCGCTCCTCGAGCTGCTGCCCGAGGAAGTCGGCGTCGTCGGCCTCGGTTACGGCAGCGCCGGCATGCGCCAGATGGTCAGCCGCCCCGAGGTCAACGCCGCCGCGGATCTCAACGGGCTGAAGATCCGCATCACGCCGGTCGATGCCTTCCGCGACTTCTACAACGCGCTGGGCACCGCGCCGACGCCGATGCCGCTGCCGGCGGTCTATGACGCGCTGGCCAATGCCCAGGTCGATGCGATCGACATGGACGCCGAGCTGATCTGGGCGATGCGCTACTACGAGCAGGCGCCGACCGTGCTCGAGACCAACCACGCGCTCTTCCCGATGGTCGGGCTGGTTTCCGGCCGGGTCTGGGCCGGGCTCCCGGCCGAGGATCGCGAGCTGATCACCGAGGTCATGCGCCGGCATCTCGATGGCGTCCTCGACACCTATGCCGAGCGCGACCCGGAATGGATGGCGCAGGTCGAGGCGACCGAGGGCGTGATCTACACCCGCGTCGGGCCGGACTTCTTCGCCGAGGCGATCGAGGCCTGGGAGGCGATCTGGGCCGAGCGCGCGCCGATCCTCGCCGATCTGCGCGCCGTCGCCGCGGAAACGCGCTGAGCCGCCACCGCGCCGGGGACGCGTTGCGCGCGCCCCGGCCGCATCGGATGCGCAGGTGACAGGATGATCCTCCACAGGCTTTCCGCCGGCTGGGCCCGGGTCGAGATGGTCGCGGCCGCGATCCTGGCGGCGACGGTCAGCCTGCTCATCCTCTTCAATGTCGCCACCCGCGCGATGCGCCAGGCCGTCTTCTGGGTCGACGAGGCGGCGATCTATGCGATGGTGGCGATGACCTTCCTCGCCGCCTCGGCCTCGATCGAACGGCGCGAGGCGATCTCGATCACGCTGATCGTCGACATGCTCGGCCCGCGGGCAAGCCGGTTCTTCTGGCTCTTCGTCGACCTGGTCACGCTGGGCGCGGCGGCGCTGGTCGTCTGGACCTGCTGGATCTGGTTCGACCCGCTGACGCTGATCGCGGTCGATTTCGACCTGCGCGCCTTCCGCCGCGAGACCTTCAACTTCATCTATGCCGAGCCGACCTCGACTCTGGGCATGCCCAAGTTCTGGTTCTGGCTGGTGATGCCGGTCTTCGCGCTGGGCCTGACGCTGCACGCGGTCTCGAACCTGGTCAAGACGCTCGCCGGCCGCGTCCCCGCCCCGGTCGCGCGGGACGACGCGTCATGACCGCCGTCGTCTTCTTCGTGCTGCTCCTCGGCGCGGTGCCGATCAGCATCGTGCTGATCATGACCTCGGCCTGGTACGTCCAGTCGAGCGGCAACCGCGTGCTCTTCGACAGCTTCGCCCAGCAGCTCTTCGCCGGGATCGAAAGCTACGGCCTTCTCGCCATACCGCTCTTCATGCTCACGGGCGAGCTGATGAACGAGGGCGGCGCCACCCGCCGGCTGGTGCAGGCCGCGCGCGTCTTCGTCGGCGGCTTCCGCGGCGGGCTGGCCTATATCAACCTCCTGGCCAACATGTTCATGGCGGCGATCATCGGCTCGGCGGTGAGCCAGATCGCGGTGATGTCGCGCGCCATGGTCCCGGCGATGCAGGCCGAGGGCTATCGCAAGGATTTCGCCACCGCCACCACTGCCGCCGGCGGGCTGCTGGCGCCGATCATCCCGCCCTCGATGCTGCTGGTCATCTACGGCGTGCTGGCGCAGCTGCCGATCGCGGATCTCTTCATCGCCGGCATCATCCCGGGGCTGATGCTGACCGGCGGCTTCTTCCTCGTCGTGGCGCTGATCGGGCTCAGGCAGCAGTTTCCCAAGGGCGAGTGGATGACGCCCGGCGCGGCGGGAAGGGCGCTTCTTTCCGCGGTGCCGGCGGCGATGATCCCGGCGGTGATCGTCGGCTCGATCATCTTCGGCATCGCCACGCCCACCGAATCCGCCGCCATCGCCTCGGTCATCGCCTTCCTGATCGGCGCGCTCGTCTATCGCGACCTCGACTGGTCGCGCTTCTTCGCCATGTTCCTGCGCGTCGCGGCCTCGTCGAGCATGGTGATCTTCCTGATCGCGGCGGCGAATGTCTTCGGCTGGGTGGTGATCTACGAGGCGCTGCCGCAGCGGCTGACGGCGATGATCGTCGAGCTGACGCGCGACCCGCTGGTCTTCCTCCTGATCGTCATGGTGATCCTCTTCTTCGTCGGCATGGTGATCGACGGCATCGCCGCGCTGATCCTCGTCGTGCCGCTCCTGCTGCCCGTCGCGGTCGAGGTCTACGGCATCCACCCGGTGCAGTTCGGCCTGGTGATCAGCCTCAACCTGGTGCTCGGGCTCCTGACCCCGCCGGTCGGCGCCGGGCTCTACGTCGCCGCGGCGATGACCGGGGCGCGGCCCACCGGCATCTTCCTGCAGCTCCTGCCTTTCCTCGGCGTCGCGCTCGTGGTGCTGCTGCTCCTGTGCGTCTTCCCCGTGCTGACGCTGGCGCTGCTCTGAACCGTGGCGGGCGGATGCAACATCTTTCGCCCCTCGCGCGCGGGTGAATTGCGGGGGCCGCGAAAACGGCTATGGTGCGCGCGAATCGCCCCCGGGATCACCCCATGCGCGCCGCTCTTCTCCTTGCCCTCGCGGGCATTCTGGTCCTGACCGCCTGCGCCGACCGGCGCGGCGACTGCGTCGAGGCGGCTTTGCGCGACGTGCGCGTGCTGGAAGAGCTGATCGCCGAGACCGAGCGCAACCTCGAGCGCGGCTACGCGCTGCAGCCCGAGCCGACGGTGCGCACCGGCGTCAGCTTCTGCCTCACCGCGAACAACCCGCTGGGCATCTGCACCTCGACCCAGACCGAGGTGCGCGAGCGGCCGGTGGCGATCGACATGCTGGCCGAGCGGCGCAAGCTGCGCCAGCTGCGCGAGCGCGAGGCCGAGCTGCGCGAACGCGCCCGGCTCGAGGTCATGGCCTGCGAGGCGCGTTTCCCGCGCTGATCCGCCTTCACCCCGCCCGCGTCCTCGGCTAGCCTTGCGCAGAACCGTATCGGGGGAGGCGAGGGAATGGCGAAGACCGTGGTGATCCGGGCGCATGGCGGCCCCGCGGTGCTGGAAATCGAGGACCGCCCGGTGGGCGAGCCCGGCCCGGGCGAGATCCGCATCCGGCAACATGCCTGCGGGCTAAACTACATCGATGTCTACCAGCGCGACGGGCTCTACCCGATGCGCCTGCCGCACCCGCTGGGGATGGAGGCCGCCGGCGAGGTCGAGGCGGTGGGCACGGGGGTCACGCATCTGAAACCCGGCGACCGCGCCGCCTATGCCGCGCAGCCGCCCGGCGCCTATTGCGAGGCGCGGGTGATGCCCGCCGCCCAGGTCTGCCCGCTGCCCGGCGAGGTCGAGTTCGAGACCGGCGCGGCGATGATGCTCAAGGGGCTGACGGTCGAGTATCTCTTCCACCGCACGGTGCCGCTGAAGGCGGGCGACACGGTGCTCTTCCATGCCGCCGCCGGCGGCGTGGGGCTGATCGCCTGCCAATGGGCGCGTTCCGAGGGGATCCGGCTGATCGGCACCGCCGGCTCGGCGGACAAATGCGCGCTGGCGAAGGCGCATGGCGCGGATGCCTGCATCGACTACCGCGACACCGACTGGCCGAAACAGGTGCGCGCGCTGACCGACGGGCGAGGGGTCGACGTGGTGATGGATTCGGTCGGCGCGGCGACCTTCGCGGGCTCGCTCGACTGCCTGCGGCCGCTGGGCATGATGATCTCCTTCGGCAATGCCTCGGGCAAGGTACCGCCCTTCGACATCGCCACCCTCGCCGCCAAGGGCTCGCTGCAGATCACCCGGCCGACGCTCTTCACCCATATCGCCGCGCATGAACGCTGCCAGGAAATGGCGCGGCACCTCTTCGACAAGGTGCTCTCGGGCGCGGTGAGGATCCGGATCGACCAGCGCTTCCCGCTCGACGCGGTGGCCGAGGCGCATCGCGTGCTCGAGGCGCGCCGGACGACCGGCTCGACCGTCCTGCTGCCCTGACAGCGGCGGCGCCGGCGGCGGAAGGGCCGGGATCCGTTGCCCGAGGCGTCGCCGGCGCGGCGCGGGATCGGCGCGGGATCGACTACCGGGGCGGTCGCCGGTCAGGCTTTCGGGCAAGCCGCACGCGCCGTCCCGGCCGCGCTCACTGCCAGCAGGAGACCAGGACCGTCAGGTCGGCCGAGACGCGGGTCAGGGTCTCGGCCGGCATCGCGGCATTCTCGCGGCTGAGCGCGCCGCGCCGCCCGGCCAGCTGCAGCGCCCCGATCAGCGCGTCCGACGAGACGGCGAAATTCACCTCCTCGGGCAGCAGCCGCGCCGGGTCGTCCTTGCGCGGCAGGAGCATGCCGACGACGGCGCCGCTCGCGTCGAAGACCGGTCCGCCGCTGTCGCCGTCCTGCACGCTGATCGCCAGCCGCTTGAGCATCGGCTCGCCGTTCAGCCCCTCGAGATCGGCGACCGAGCCGCGGGTCAGGACCGGGCGGGTCAGCGTGTCGGCATAGGAAAAGCCCGAGACGCGCACCTCGGCATCGAGCCGGGCGCCGTTCGGCGCGAACTGGGCGAAGGCCAGCGGCACGAGCGGCTCGACCGGGGTCAAGACGGCGATGCCGGCCTCGTCATCGACCAGCCGGACCTCGGCGCGGTAGGCGCTGTCGATGGTGACATAGCCGCAGCCATCGACCGCCTCGGCGGTGGTGGCGACGGTGCCCACCGCGTCGACGAAGAAGCCCGAGCGCGAGCGCACCGGCCGGCGCACCTCGAGCCCGGCGAGCAGGTCGCGCCGCGCCACGGTCGAGGCCGAGGCGCCCAGGTTGTCGGGCAGCGCCTCGCCGAAGGCGCGGAAGGATCCCTCCATCGCCGCAAGCACCGCTTCGGCATCGCCGTCGGCGCGCGGCTCCCACAGCAGCACCCAGCCCTTGATCGCGCCGCCCTGCAGGCTGGCCACGGCATGCGCCCGCGCGCTCGCGCTCTGCCCGGTGAGCAGGAAGCCGTTCGCCCGGCGCGTGCGTTCGCCGTCCAGCGGGATCGCCTCCAGCGTCTGCATGATCTCGTAAAGCCCGAAGAGCGTCGCCTGCGTGCCCTCCTGGCTGATCAGGAGCACGCGCATGCCGCTGTCGTTGATCGCGTGGAAATGCGCGAAGGGGCTGTCGTGGCGGTCGAAGGCGACCATGCCCAAGGGCAGGGTGATCTCAACCCCCGCCGCCTCGTCGCGCCAGGTCTCGAAGCCGAAGCGCGCGAGTTCGTCGGCATGCGCCTGCAGGAGCGCGCTGCGCTGGCGCGTGGTCAGGACGCCGGTCGGCTCGACGCCCAGCACCTCCTGCCAGGCGGTGATCGCGCGCCGCGTGCCGGGACCGAAGGCAGCGTCGATCGCCATCGTGTAATGGCCGAAGAACTGCAGCGCCGTCTGGATCGCGGCGCGCTCCTCGCGCGTCAGCCGGGCCTCGTTCGCGCGCGCCTCGGCAAGCGTCTCCTCGGGCTCGACGACCGGGGCGGGCTCGGCTTCGGGCTGCGCGGTCGCCGCCGTCTCGGGCGCGGCGTCGGGCTCGGCTTCGGGCGCGGTTTCCGGCTCGGCCGGCGCGGCCTCAGGTGCCGCGGCGACGGGCGGCTGCGCGCCCACGGGCCAGAACTGCGCGCCGTAATCGCCGTCCTGCGTGACATAGGCGTCGCGCGGGATCATCCGGTCGGCCAGCAGCTGCCGGCGCACGGCCGCCGCGTCCTCGGCCGTCTCGAACGGGCCGAGCGCCAGCGCGTACCAGCCGCCGGGCAGCCGGAAACCCGCGACATTGCCGAAATCGGCCTGGTAGCGGGCGGCCCATTCCTCGGCCGTCCGGAGCGTCGGATGCGCCTCGACCTGGACCCAGTGGCGCGTCTCGGCAAGGGCGGCGAAAGGCAGAAGGCAAAGCAGCAGAGCGGCGCGGAAGATCGCGAAGGGACGGCGGGTCACGGCGGCTCCAATCCTGGCTTCTCGGGACGATGATTCTTGGCACGAGCCTCGCTGGGGCAAGCTTAACATCGGCCTAACCATGTGCAATTCAACGTTGCGTTGCATCGCGGCAACGCAGCCGGCAACGCAGCCGGCACCGCCGGCGCCGCCGCGGGCGGCGTTGACCCGCCCGCGGCGCTTGCCTATGGAGGCGCGAGTCCCGTCTGCCGAGGTTCCGATGACCGCAATGCCCGCCCGTCCGCGCAGCTTCCAGGAGGTGATCCTGCGCCTGCAGGCCTACTGGGCCGGGCAGGGCTGCGCCATCCTGCAGCCCTACGACATGGAAGTGGGCGCCGGCACCTTCCACCCGGCCACCACCCTGCGCGCGCTCGGCCCGCGCCCCTGGGCCGCGGCCTATGTCCAGCCCTCGCGCCGGCCGACCGACGGCCGCTACGGCGAGAACCCGAACCGGCTGCAGCACTACTACCAGTACCAGGTGATCATCAAACCCTCGCCGCCCGACCTGCAGGAGCTCTATCTCGGCTCGCTCGCCGCCATCGGCATCGACGCGGGCCTGCACGACATCCGCTTCGTCGAGGACGACTGGGAATCCCCCACCCTCGGCGCCTGGGGCCTGGGCTGGGAGGTCTGGTGCGACGGCATGGAGGTGAGCCAGTTCACCTATTTCCAGCAGGTCGGCGGGCATGACTGCCGCCCGGTCTCGGGCGAGCTCACCTACGGGCTCGAACGGCTGGCGATGTACATCCTCGCCACCGACCACGTCATGGACATGCCCTTCAACGACCCCGACGCGCCCCAGCCCCTGACCTATGGCGACGTCTTCCGCCAGACCGAGCGGGAATATTCCCGCTGGAATTTCGAGGCCGCCGATACCGAGACGCTGTTCCGGCACTTCCAGGATGCCGAGGCCGAATGCGAGCGCATCCTCGCCGCGCCCGGGGCCGACGCCGCCGGCCGCCGCATCACCATGGCGCATCCCGCCTACGACCAGTGCATCAAGGCCTCGCACCTCTTCAACCTCCTCGACGCCCGCGGCGTGATCTCGGTGACCGAGCGACAGGCCTATATCGGCCGGGTGCGCGCGCTCGCCCGCAAATGCGCCGACGCCTTCGTCACCACCGAGGCCGGCGGGGCGGCTTCGTGAGCGGACGCGCCGTCGTGACCGTCCTCGTACTCGCCGCCGCGATCTCCGGCGGGGCGATGTATTTCCTGCAGGTCTGGGGCCTCTATGACCGCCTGCCCGCCACCGACCGGCTGACCGTCGCCACCGCGGACGGCCCGGCCGAGTTCCGCGTCACCGACTTCCGCGGCATCGATTCCGACAGCTCCCCCCTGCGCCGGCGCGCCTGTTTCACCCTGCACGCGGCCGAAGGGCTGATCCCGTATCCCGCCCCGACCCCGCTCAACGCCCCGCGCTGGTTCGACTGTTTCGACGCCGAGCGCATCGACCGCGACCTCGCCGCCGGCCGCGCCGACGCCTGGCTGGTCGAGGCCGACTTCGCCTGGGGTTTCGACCGCGTCATGGCCGTCTACCCCGATGGCGCCGCCTATCTCTGGAACCAGATGAACGTCTGCGGACGGGCGCATTTCGATGGCCGCCCGCTGCCGCCGGGCTGCCCGCCCGCCCCGTGAAGGTGATCCCATGCCCGACGCCCTGATCGAACTCTTCTCCGAGGAAATCCCCGCCCGCATGCAGCCCCGCGCGGCCGAGGACCTGCGCCGCCTCGTCACCGACGGCCTTGTCGAGGCCGGGCTCACCTA
>SLPP01000011.1 GCA_007131945.1 Paracoccaceae bacterium
CGCGCGCGCGGGGCTGTCGCGGTCGCTCTTCGACCTGATCAACGGCTTCTTCGGCCATCTGCGCGGCGGGCTCGCCGTCTCGTCGGTGGGCGCGAGCGCGATGTTCGGCGCCATCTGCGGCTCGTCGCTGGCCACCGTCGCCACCATCGGCCGCGTCGCCATGCCCGAGATGCGCCGCTACCGCTACGACGACTCGCTTTCCGCCGCGGCGGTGGCGGCGGGCGGCACGCTGGGGGTGCTGATCCCGCCCTCGATCCTGCTGGTGATCTACGGGCTGCTCACGCAGACCTCGATCGGCCAGCTGTTCATCGCCGCGATCATCCCGGGGCTTCTCGGCGCGCTCCTCTACGGGCTTGCCATCGTCCTGCGCGTGCGCCTGCGCCCCGAGCTTGCGCCACCGGCCGCACGCACGCCCTGGGTCGAGCGGCTGCGGCTCTTCCGCGGGGTCTGGCCGGTGCTCGCGCTCTTCGCGGCGGTGATCGGCGGCATCTACGCCGGCTGGTTCTCGCCGACCGAGGCGGCGGCCGTCGGCGCGACCGGCGCCTTCCTGCTGGCGCTGGCCTCGGGGCGGCTCGACCGCGCGACACTGCGCGACGCGCTGCGCGAGACCGCGGGGCTGACGGGGATGATCTTCTTCATCCTGATCGGTGCGGCGCTGTTCAACAACTTCCTCGAGGCGACCGGCCTGCCGCGGCAGCTGGTCCTGTGGATCGAGGCCTCGCCGCTGACGCCGACCACGGTGCTGATCCTGATCCTCGTCTTCTACGTCATCCTCGGCTGCTTCATGGACTCGATGTCGATGATCCTGCTGACGGTGCCTCTCCTGGCCCCGGTGGCGCTCGGGCTCGGCATCGACATGGTCTGGTTCGGCATCCTCGTCGTGACCGTCGCCGAGGTCGGGCTGATCACGCCGCCGGTGGGGATGAACCTCTTCGTCGTGCAGGCCACGGTGAAGGATCTCAAGCTCGCCCGCGTCGTGCGCGGCATCTTTCCCTTCATCGCCGCCGACCTGGTGCGACTGGTGCTGCTCCTCGCCTTCCCGGCGCTCGCGCTCTGGCTGCCGGCGCGGATGTTCTGATCCGCGGGCCCTGGCAACGCAACCCTTGCCGGGGGACATGGTCACGGCTGGCTGTCCGGGCGAACGGCTGGACTCGCCCCCGGATCGCAAGGTCGACCCGATCCCGTCAATTGCGCGCCGGGGGAACTGAACGGAGAGTTGCGGGTTCTCCTCGGGAAGAGATCCTGGCATCCGCCGAACGGCAGGACGAGCGCAAGCATGCAGAACTACGAGACGGCCCGCCTCGACCCCTATTGCGGCCCCGCCCCCGCTCCGGGCGAACTCTACGCGGCCTGGAACCTCGATCCGGTCCTGATCGGCGCTCTCTCGCTTGCGAGCCTGGCCGGATATGCGCAACTCCACCGCAGCCATGCAGGACCGTTGCGCCGGACGGGATTGAGTGCGGCCGCGCTCCTTGCCTTCCTCGCCTTCGTCTCGCCGCTTTGCGCGCTCACCACGGCGCTTTTCGCCGCGCGCGGCCTGCACCACCTCATCCTGATCGGCCTGCTCGCCCCGGCGCTCGCGGTGGCGATCCCGGCGCCGAAGCGCGCCGGCGCGGCCGGGTTCCTCGCGCTCTCGGCCGCCCTCTGGGCCTGGCACGTGCCCTCGGTCTATGCCGCCGCCTGGGACAGCGCCGCGGTCTACTGGCTGATGCAGGCGGCGCTCCTGCTGCCCGCCTGGGCGTTCTGGAGCGCGGTGCTGAGCGCGCGGCGCGACCTCGAGGCCGGCATGGCGGCGAGCCTGCAGGTCGCCGCGATCGCCGGGCAGATGGGGCTGATCGGGGCGATCCTGACCTTCGCCCCACGCCCGATCTATGCCGAGCATCTGGCGTTGACGGAAGTCTTCGGGCTGTCGCCGCTTGCCGATCAGCAGCTCGCCGGGCTGGTCATGTGGGTCCCGGGCATGCTGCCGATGGCGCTGGTCGCGTTCTGGATCCTGCGCGCGGCCTGGCTGCGCGAGGCGCGGGCATGATCGCGCTGATGAAGGCGCTGCACATCGCCGCGCTCGCCGTCTGGTGCGCCGGGCTGGTCGCGCTGCCGGTGATCATGCAGCACTACGGGCGCGGGGCGCGCGTGCGCAGCGCGGCCGGTTTCGCCGAGTTCCGCCTGCTCAGCCATCGCGGCTACACGCGGGTGGTCACGCCCGCCGCGGTGATCGCCATCGCCGCAGGAACGGCGCTGATCTTCATGGTCGAGATCCGCGAGCCTTGGCTGATGGCGAAACTGGCGGCGGTGGCGGGCATGGTGCTCGTGCATACCTGGCTCGGCCATCTGATTGCGCAGGCCGGAGAGCATCGGGGCGGCTACCGCCTTCCCTCCACACTGCCGGCGCTTCTTTCGGTGCTGCCGCTGATGGGCCTCGTTCTCTGGCTGGTCCTGGCCAAGCCCGACCTCGCGCCGCTGGCCGATCTTCTGCCCGACTGGCTGCGTCAGCCGCGCGGGCGGGAACTGCCGTCGGTGCTGGTGCCGATCTGATAGTCGAAGACGAGCTTGCCGCCATGCCATCCCGTGATCGCCGTCATTCCCGCCGCCAGCACCGACAGCAGAAGCCCCGTCGGCAGCACCGCCGCTTCCGGCGCGCCGATGCGCAGCACCCAGTTGGCGCCGAGGATCGAGAGCAGCATCACCGCGAGCACGAAATGCGTCCAGCTGGCCGAGCGGTTGCGGATGCCCGGCACGATCAGAAGCTCAACCGTCCCGGTGATCCCCGCGATAACCCCCATGAGGAACGCGCCGAAAGCCGCCCAGCCCGCCGCCCGCGCCCAGAAGCCGTCGCCCGTCCACCAGAAAAGGAGATCCGCCCCCAGGACGCTCATCGTCAGCGCGATCGGGAAGGCGACCAGCATCGCGTGCAGCGGATGACCGGCGATGGCGACGCGCGATTCGGTGGGGAACAGCGCCCGGTTCTCCTCCACCGGGTCGGTGAAGCGGGTCTCGTCGTCGTGCTCCGTCGTGCCCACGATCGGCCTCCTGCTTTCGGTTCTCGCTGGATCAAGCCGCTGGTCCCGCTTTCGGTTCCCGTTCCTCTTGCCGGTTGCGACGGCCCGCTCTCGACGCTCGCGCCCGCCGGGCCGGTGGCGCGCGAGATCGCCTGGCTCTGGTGGGCGATGCTCGGCGGCGCGACGGCGCTGACCGCGCTGGTGCTCGTGCTTCTGGCGATGGCCTTCGGCCCGCCCCGCGCGGTGCGCCCGCGCCGATGGACCCACGGGCTGGGCCTGTGGCTGTCGATGGCGGTGCTCGGCACCACGCTCGCCGGCGGGTTGTGGGTCGGCGAGCGCATCCTGCCCCGCGACGACGGCGCGATCGAGGTCCGGGCACATGCGCGGCAATGGCACTGGGAATTCACCCATCCCGGCCCCGAGGGCCCGGTGACCATCCGCGACGAACTGACCATCCCGGCGGGCATGCCGGTCGACATCCTGATCACCGCCGAGGACGTGATCCATTCCTTCTGGGTGCCGCAGCTCGGCGGCAAGACCGACGCGATCCCGGGCCGCACCAACCGGCTGCGGCTGACGGCCGATGCGCCGGGCCGGCTGCGCGGGATCTGCGCCGAGTTCTGCGGCCTCGGCCATGCCGGCATGCGCTTCGATGTCCGCGTCGTCCCGGCCGCGGACTGGCCCGCCGCCCTGATCGCCGAGGAGGCGTCCGAATGACCGACGCCACCGCCGACCGGACCCCCGCCGAGGCACGGGCCGAAACGCTCGCCATCCCCGCGAATCCGCCGCAACGGGCGCTGGCGCTGCATCGCGCGCTCGACCGCGTCTGGCGCAACGACCGCGGCTGGTGGGGCCAGGTCACCGCCGTCAACCACACCACGCTCGGCCTGCGCTTCATGGGCACCGCGCTCGTCTTCTTCGCCATCGGCGGGGTGCTCGCGATGCTCGTCCGCACCCAGCTCGCGACGCCCGGCGGCGCCTTCCTCGACACCGAGCTCTACAACCAGATCTTCACGATGCACGGCAGCATCATGATGTTCCTCTTCGCCATCCCGATGCTGGAAGGGCTGGGCATCTACCTGCTGCCGAAGATGCTGGGCACGCGCGACCTGGCCTTCCCGCGGCTCACCGCGCTCGGCTACTGGTGCTACCTGTTCGGCGGGCTGATCCTGCTCGCCGCGCTCCTCTTCGGGGTCGCGCCGCGCGACGGCTGGTTCATGTACACGCCGCTTTCTGGCGCCACCCATTCGCCCGGGATCAACGCCGATGTCTGGCTCCTCGGCATCACCTTCGTCGAGATCTCGGCGCTCTGCGCGGCGGTCGAGATCACCGTGACCATCCTGCGCCAGCGCGCGCCGGGGATGCGGCTGACCGAGATGCCGCTCTTCGCCTGGTACATGCTCGGCACCAGCGCCATGATGCTGGTGGGCTTTCCGCCGCTGATCCTCGCCTCGGTGCTGCTCGAGATCGAGCGCGCCTTCGACTGGCCCTTCTTCGAGGTTGCCCGCGGCGGCGACCCGCTCCTCTGGCAGCACCTCTTCTGGCTCTTCGGCCATCCCGAGGTCTACATCATATTCCTGCCCGCCGCCGGGGCGCTTTCGACCATCATCCCGGTCATGTGCCGCACCGAGATCCTCGGCTACGGCGCCATCGTCGCGGCGATCCTGGCGCTGGTGTTCCTGTCCTTCGGGCTCTGGGTGCACCACATGTTCACGGTCGGCATTCCGCACATGGCGCTCGCCTTCTTCTCCGCGGCCTCGCTTCTGGTCGCGGTGCCGACGGCGGTGCAGGTCTTCGCCTGGATCGGCACGATGTGGAAGGGCCGGCCCGAACTGCACCTGCCGATGTATCACATCCTCGGCTTCTTCCTGACCTTCGTCATGGGCGGGCTCACCGGCGTCATGCTCGCGGTGGTGCCGTTCAACTGGCAGGCGCATGACACCGCCTTCGTCACCGCGCATCTGCATTACGTGCTGATCGGCGGCTTCGTCTTTCCGATGATGGCGGCGGCCGCCTGGTGGATGCCGCTGGTGAGCGGGCGCGCGCGCATCCGGAGCTTGGGCGAGGCCGCCTTCTGGCTCATCCTCGTCGGCTTTCACGGCACGTTCTTCCTGATGCACCTGACCGGGCTTCTGGGCATGCCGCGGCGGATCGACGTCTATCCGGACAATCCCGAATGGATCTGGCTGAACCTGACCTCCTCGGTCTTCGGCTTCGTGATGACGATCGGCTTCGCGCTCTTCGCGCTCGATCTCGTCCTGCAGGCCGTGATGGGCCAGCGCAGCCGCCGCGATCCCTGGCGCGCGCCGACGCTGGACTGGAGCCTTGCGCTGCCCACGCCCAGCTACACCTTCGCCTCGATCCCCGGCCCGCGGCAGCTCGACCGGCCGGCCGGCGCGGTGGCGCTGCCGCTCGCCCGCGGCGAAGGGCTCCTGCCGGGCGCGCCGCGCCCGCGGCGCGAGCTTCTGGTCACGACCGTCGGCGATGCGCGACCGGACCACGTCGCGCTTCTGCCGGGCAACAGCGCGCTGCCGCTGGCGGTCGCGGCCGCGATCGGCTCCTTCGTGCTTCTGATGCTGGCGGGGTTCTACGCGCTCACCCCGCTGTCGCTGGTTCTGGTCGCCGTGCTGGTCTGGTGCTGGGGGCGCGGACTGGTGCGGCAGGGCGATGCCGCGCCCGTCGAGGTCGCGCCGGGCCTCTCGCTGCCGGTGCAGACTGCGCGGCGCCGGACCCTCGGCTGGAGCGGCAATCTCTGCCTGCTCCTCGCCAACGGCACGTTCTTCGCGTCGCTGATCTTCGGCGTCGGGTTTCTCTCCCTCGTCGCGCCAGGCTGGCCGGCTCCGCCAGCGCGCGCGGCCGATGCCGGAGCGGCGGGATGGGTCGTCGTGGCGCTGCTGGCGCTACTCGTTGCGGCGATCTGTGCCCGCCTGGCCGACGCCCGACAGCGAAACGGCCATGTGTCGGGCCGCCCGGCGCTGGCGGGCGTCGCCGGCAATGCCGTCGCGCTCGTCGCCATCGCGGCGCTGGCGCTCCTTCACATGGACGACCCGACGCAGCACGCGCGTGACGCGCTGCGCGGCGTCCTGGCGGGCTACGCGGCGCTGCACGCGCTGACCGCCGGCGGCCTCGCCGCCTTCGCCTGGCAGCAGCTCCGCCGGGGCGAGATCGCAACCCGTCACGGCGGGGCACTGCCGACCTGGCGGCTCTGGCAGGATTTCGCCGCCGCCACGGCGCTGATCGGCGCGGCGCTGGTCATCGGGCAGGAGGCGCTGGGATGAGGTGGCTCGGCCTCTCGCTCGCCGGGCCGGCGATCTGGGCCGCCGGCTTCACGCTCGTCTACGCGCTGCATGGCGCGGGTTGCGCTCAGGGTTGGACCGACATCGCGGTGGCGGGCGCCGTCAGCCTGCACGCGCTCCTTCTGTGGTCCGCCTGGCTTGCCACGCTGGCGGCCGGAGGGCTGCTGCTCGCCCGGCTCCTGGCAGCCGCGCCGAAGGCCCCCGGGCTCGTCCGCGCGCTGCCCCGCGCCGGCGCCTGGATCGGGCTCGGCGCCACCGCCTTCACCCTCCTGCCGGTCGCGCTCGCCACGAGTTGCTGACGGCAAATGCAGAACGCCCCGCCGTGATCCGGCGGGGCGCTGCGATGTCGCTCCGAATTGGCGGTCAGCCCGGCGGAATCAGGCCTTTTCCGTCCATTCATCGACCTGCTTCTCGGCCTCGGCCTTGGCGACGCCGTACTTCTCCTGGATCTTGCCGACCAACTGGTCGCGGTTGCCCTCGACCTGCTTCAGATCGTCATCGGTCAGCTTGCCCCAGCGCTCCTTGGCGCTGCCGGTGAGTTGCGTCCACTTGCCCTTGATCTGGTCCCAGTTCATCGATCGTCTCCCTTTGCTGTTTCGCGTCGGCGCATGAAACGGCCTACATGTCCGACCGGACAGTCAAACAACGCCGCAGGCCGGGGCGGGTTCCAGACCTCTGTGCAGAACCCTTCGACACCGGGCGTCGGATCGTCCGGCGCCCGGTGCAGGCCGCGCTCTAGCGTTCGGCGCGGAAGCGCAGCTCGAGCCGCCAGGCCGGGCCGCGCCCGTCCTCGCGCGGCAGGCGGCCGATGTCGATCCGGCCGTCGAGCTGCATCGCGAAGGCCTCGATCAGCTCGACGCCGATCCCGTCCCCCGGTCCGGATGCAGGCTCGTCCGCCTCGCCCTCGCCCTCCGGCGCTTCCGGCGCCCCGGCCGCGAGGTTGGTGATCCGCAGCAGGATCTCGCCGCTCTCCTCGGGACGCAGCACGACCTCGATCCACCCCGCATCGCCCTCCCGGCCCGAGGAAAGATGCTTGACCGCGTTCGTCACCGCCTCGGTCACCAGGAAGGAAAGCGGCACGATCTGGTCGGTGCTCAGCACGACCGGCTCCAACCGCTTGATGAGCTCGGGCAGCCTGCCGGGAATGCCGCCGAGGCTGACGATGCGGCCGAGGATGTCCTCGATCACCCGGTCGGCGCGGACCTCCGACAGGCGCGCTTCCTCGTAGAGCGAGCGGTGGATCGTGGCGAGGCCCTGCACCCGCTCCTGCACGTTGCGCAGCACGCGCTGCGCCTTGGGATCGTCGAACTGCCGCGCCTGCAGGTTGATGATCGAGGAGATCAGCTGCAGGTTGTTCTTCACCCGGTGATGAACCTCCTTGAGAAGCACCGTCTTCTCGCTCAGCGCATTCTCGAGTTCGGCCTCGTCGCGGGCGATGATCCGGGCCATGTTCCGGAAGGTCGTGTTCAGCTCGCGCAACTCGGCCGGCGGGTTTCCCGGCAGGTCTGCCCAGGCCTCGCGGTGGCCCAGCGCGAAGCGGCGCATCTGCCGGTTCAGCCCCTTCAGATGCCTCAGCACCAGGTGATAGAGCGACAGCAGCACGACACCCAGGCTCGCCAGCCACATCAGCGGCGGGAAGAGAAGCGGCAGCATCGCCGGACGCGTCGGCGGCAGGCCGGGCGAGGACTCGGGCCACATGCCCAGCGCATAGAGCCGGCCGGGTATCACCTCGGCCACCGAGTAGACCGCCGCCTTGCCGTCGGCCGACTGGTCGCGGAAGACGGCGTTGCCGCCGCCCGACAGCCCGGCAAGCGACGTGTTCGCGGGCAGATGCGCCATCTTCGGGCTCTCCGGGTCCAGCGTCAGGACGTTGCCGACGTGGTTGATCAGCGTGGCGAACTGTGGCGCATCCGCCAGCGATCGCCGCGCCATCAGCTCGAGCGACCGCCGGGTGATCGAGATCGAGACGAACCCCACCAGGTCCCGCTCCTGGAACACGGGGCGGGTGACGATCACCACCGGCAGCCCGGTTGCCGCGCCCGAGGGATTGGCCGAGATCGTGGCCATCGGCGCCTCGCGCAGCTGCCGGAAGACCGGGCTCGCCGCAAAGCCGACCTCCTCGCCGCTGGAGCGACATTTCATCTCGCCGTCGAGATCGACGAAGCCGGCGAAGCTGAAGACGGCCGACCGCGCGATGAAGTCGGCGAGGAACGCGCTGCATTCCTCGGGATCGGCAAGCCGCTCCAGCACCAGCGACTCGATTGCCGAGGCCGAGGCGAGCGCGCTCTCGATCAGCGCCCGTTCGCCCACCGTCGCTTCCGAGGCGAGACTCACGAGGCTGCGCTCGGCCGCGCGCTGTGCCGCACGGATGGCCTCGGTCGTCGTGCTGATCGCGATCGCGCCCAGCGGCAGAAGCGCCAGCGACATCAGGATCGTCAGCCGCAAGGCCAGCGTGTCGGTCAATCCCGACAGGTAACCCGGCCGCCTGATCCGCATCCGGTCTATCCCGTGCCCTGGCGTTGCCGCGAGAGGACCGCGAGCGTCGAGGCTTCGGTCAGGTCCATCCCCTCGCCCTCGTCGAGGCCGAGGATCGCGGCCAGCGCCCGCCGACCGCGATTCGCCCGGCTCTTGATCGTGCCCGGCGCGCATTGGCAGGTTTCCGCCGCCTCCTCGACCGAGAACCCCATGGCCCCGACCAGCATCAGCGCCTCGCGCTGTTCGACGGGCAGTTGCGTGAAGGCCGCCGCCAGGTCGGCAAGCGCCAGCCGCCCGTCATGGTCCGGCTTCGAGGCCAGCTGGCCTGCCAGCACGTCATCGACATCGGCAACCTCGCGCGCCCGCTTGCGGCGCATCGAGTGGAAGGAGTTGCGCAGGATGGTGAAGAGCCAGGCGCGCAGGTTCGTGCCCGGCGTGAAAAGATCGAACTTCGACCAGGCCTTGAGCAGCGTTTCCTGCACGAGGTCGTCGGCGATGCTCGAATTGCGGGCAAGGCTCAGCGCGAATGCGCGCAGCGACGGCAGATGCTCGATGATCGCTTCGCGCGGATCGTCCGAACGCACGGCTTCGCGCGCGGCACCGGCAGGAGCGACGGGCGCGCCATGACAGACCGACGTGTCGGTCATTTTCGTGAACTCTCGTCGCGCAGGCGCGCCACCAGCGCCTTGAGGTTGTCCGGCAGCTCTTCCTGAACCTGTCGTTCGTAGAGCAGCTTGAGGTTCTCGTTGATCTGCTGCTCGACGGCCGAAGATATCCGGCGCTGCCCCTCGCGGCGCGTCTCTGGCGGTTTCATCTGCATCTTGCTACTGTTCGTTCTCGATTTCACGTTGCGCTCTTTGCCGAGCGGTTTCAACACTTCGATCGGTGACCCGAAAAACGGGGCAGACGGGAACCGAACGTGCCGCGAGGCGTTTGGTTCCACGGATTCCGAAGGGAAACGGGAGAAATGACAGAAAAACGAGACGCAGCCGTCGAAACGGCGCAGGAGAAACCGGGCGACGAGAGCATGGCGATGCGCATCGCGGCGGAATTGCCCTATCTGCGCCGCTACGCGCGCGCGCTGACCGGCAGCCAGCAGTCCGGCGACCGCTACGCCGCGGCGACGATCGAGGCGCTGATCCACGACCGGTCGCTGCTCGAGGCCGAATCGAGCCCGAGGATCGCGCTCTTCCGCGCCTTTCACGTCGTCTGGCAGACATCCGGCGCCCCGGTCACGCGCGAGGGGGGTGACGGGCTCGAAACCCGCGCCCAGTCGCATCTCGGCCGGCTGACCCCGAACACGCGCGAGGCGCTCCTGTTGCGCACCATCGAGGGGTTCGACCATGCCGAGATCGGCCGGATCATGCAGATCGACCCGGCCGAGGCCGAGGAACTCGTCGCCATCGCCTATCGCGAGATGGAGACCAGCATCCGCGGCAGGGTCCTGGTGATCGAGGACGAACCCCTGATCGCGCTCGACATCAAGGGGATCGTTTCCGACATGGGGCACGCGGTCACGGGCATCGCCCGGACGCACGACCAGGCGGTGAGCCTCGGGCGCAAGGAACGGCCGGACCTGATCCTCGCCGATATCCAGCTTGCCGACAATTCCTCGGGCATCGACGCGGTGAACGAGATCCTCGCAGATCTCGGCGAGGTGCCGGTGATCTTCATCACCGCCTTCCCCGACCGGCTGCTGACCGGAGAGAAGCCCGAGCCCGCCTTCCTGATCACCAAGCCCTTCGTGCCCGAGCAGGTGCGCTCGGCGGTGTCGCAGGCGATGTTCTTCGCCTCGACCGAAACGCTCTTCGGCTGATCGATCGAGACTGTCACCGGCGACGATTTCCCGATGGGCGGCGCCGGACGACCGGCGCCGCCCCTGTCGTCGGTCGTCGGCCGTCGGTCGTCCGGGCCGCGCAGCGCTCGGGCCCGAGCCTGTCTCCTCCCGCCCCGGCGCCTGCGCCGTCTCGCGGTCACCCGCGCGCCGCCCGGGCCAAAGGTTTCATTACGGTTAATTTTTTCGATTTCCAGTTCAATATCAATGAACTGGAAAGAGGTTCACGCGTGGACCAGCTGCCTGCGGCAACCTCCGGAAGCCAATTGGCGGTCGATGCCGGTCGATTCAGTCCGCCGGTTCCGGCGCCGGATCGGTCGCCTCGTCGACGGTTTCTGCGTCGATCACCGGCGCGCCGGGCGCCGCGTCGGTCTCGGCCGGCGTTTCCGGCACGGGCGGCTCAGCCGTCTCGGTATCCACCGTGAAGGCGAGGAAAGCGAGGAAGAGCGCGCCGACGACGACAAGGACCGCCACGATTCCGATCAGCGGACCCCAGTGGCGTTTCTTCTGTTTCTCGACATTGGTTCTAGGAGCCGACATCTTGCCTCCAGTCTTCATGTCCAGCCCACCGGCCCGCGCCTGTCTCGGCACCAAGGCCGGGAGCGGTACGCTTCGTCAGGAAACCAACGCAACCGACAGCGCGAGGTTCCATCCTCCACGGGTTTGCCAGCGATCGGCCGTCGGCCTGCTTCGGCCGGGCGACCGGATCATCGGGAACCGCGCGCGCCGATGCGTGTTGTCCCGCCAATCGCAACCTGATGTGAAAGGACATGCCATGCTTGGTTGGGCCCTGACGTTCCTGATCGTTGCCCTCATCGCGGCCGCCCTCGGCTTCACCGGGATCGCCGGAGCGGCGTCCTCGATCGCGCAGATCCTGTTCGTCGTCTTCCTGATCCTGTTCGTCGTAGCCATGGTGTCGCGCGCGATCCAGGGCCGCCCGCCGGTCTGACACCCGGCTGTTTTCCTTCCCGGGCCGCCGACCGCCGCGTCGGCGGCCTGTTCTAATCCGCTACCGGGATTCCCGGCCCGGGTCGGGCATTGCGATGACGCGCGGCAACACCGTGCGGGAAAGCCATCCTCCCGGTCGTCCCGATTCCCGGAAATGACCGTGGACAGACACGCGACGCGCGAGGTGCTCAAATTTGCGCAGCTCTACAAGTATCTGTAAGAAATACAGAATACGCCCGCGTTAACCACAACGAAATCTTTGCGCGGGCCGTCACGACGCCATCTCGAGCCGGGGACCCGCAGCGAACGAAGCCCGAAAACCGGGCATCGCGTCAAGCTGCCGGCATGATCGCCTGCCGGCTCAGCGCGTTTCGCCGGGGCGTCCTGTCGAATGGCGCTCGACCAGTTCGATCGGGAGCATCACATGCCCCGCCTTCGTCATGTCGGCGATCAGGGCCAGGACGCGTTCCACCGTTTCGGAGCCGATCCGGGTGGCCGGGATCTCGACCGAGCTCAGCGACGGCGAGACATGGGCGGCAAGCTCGATATTGTCGATGCCCGCGATCGACATCTCCTCGGGCACCGCGATGCCCCGCGCGTGGCATTCGGCGATGGCGCCGATGGCGATGACATCGACGGTCCCGATCAGCGCCGTCGGGCGATCGGCAAGCTCGAGCAGGATGCTGCAGCCGACGCGTCCGCCCGGAACCGACAGCGCCTGTTCGGTGAGATAGGCGGCGGGCAGCGCCACCCCGGCCTCGGAAAGCGCGGCGCGGATCCCCTCCAGCCGCGCGCGCTGGCGGTCGTTGTGGCGAAGGCGGCCGGTGATCACCGCGATCCGGCGATGGCCGAGGGCCAGAAGATGCCGCGCGACCAGTTCGCCCGCCGCGTGGTTGTCGACGCCGACACAGGCGTGATCGGAACGCCCGCACCACATCTGGACAACCGGGACGCCGGCCGATTCGACGAGTTTCCAGGTCGCCTCGGGCCGGCTGCCGCCGACAAGGACGAGGCCGTCGATCCCGTGCGCCAGCAGCTTGTCCACCGCGGCGAACTCGCCAGCCGGATCGTATTCGTGCGAGGCGACGAGCAGCTGGTAGCCGGCGGCGTCGAGGCTGCGCTGCATCTCCTGCAGCGTGTCAGCGAAGATCGGGGAATTCAGCGTCGGGATCACCACGCCGACCGTATGCGACTTCCCGGAAGCGAGCGTGCGCGCCACGTGGTCCGGGCGGTAGCCGAGCCGCGCCGCCGCCGCGCGCACGCGTTCGAGCGTGTCTGCACGCAGCATCTCGGGCTGGGACATCGCCCGCGAGACGGTCGCGATCGAGACGCCGGCCGCGTGGGCGACATCGGTCAGGCTGGAGCGTTGACGGCGGGCCATGGAAAAAAGATCTGCAAACTTTTCATCTCCTTACATATCTCGAAAGAAAGGAGAAAGCAAGTTCCGAGAACTTCCGCATTGACGAAACAAATGACAAGATGTAAACGCTTTCATTACGCGTTCGTATCGCGGTCCTGAGGGAGGATGCCGTGCCAAGACGCCTGACAATCGGCGCCGCCACGATCCTGACGCTGGTCGTCCTGTGGTTCCTGGTAACCTCCGTCCTGGGGCTGATCGCCCCGGGGCGCTTCCCCTCGCCGCAGGCGACCATCGCCGCGCTCGATCACGTGCTCTTCCGCGGCTATGCCGGTGGCACGCTCGTTGAGCACGTGGTCAATTCGCTCCGTCTGGTGCTGCTCGGATTCCTCGTCGCCATCGTCACCGGCGTCCCCTTGGGCCTGCTGATGGGCTGGAACCGGACCGCCGAGGCGCTGATCAATCCCGTCTTCCTGATCATCCGGCCGATCCCGCCGCTGGCCTGGATTCCGCTCGCCATCCTCTGGCTCGGGCTCGGCGACGGGGCGAAGATCATGGTGATCTGGTTCGCCGCCTTCGTTCCCTCGGTGATCAACGCCTATGCCGGCGTGCGCACGATCGAGAAACCGGTGCTCGAGGCCGCAGCGATGCTGGGAACGCCGAAGCTGCGCTTCATCGTCGAGGTGCTGGTGCCGGCGGCGAGCCCGATGATCTTCACCGGCCTGCGCCTGTCGCTGCAGGCGTCCTGGACGACGCTGGTCGCGGCCGAACTGGTCGGCGCCTTCTACGGACTCGGCCGGGTGCTGAACGTCGCGCAGCAGGATCTCTATCCCGGCATGATCCTGGTCGGGATGATCGCCGTCGCGATCCTCGGCTGGGCGACGACCAAGGGCCTCGGCATGCTCGAGGCGCGCGCGCTGAGCTGGAACCAGGCCGCGGCGCTGGCAGGAAAGGGCTGAGCCATGCCGAAGCGGATCGACTTCATGCGCAGCGTCCTTCTCGGCTTCCTCGGCCTCGCGCTCTTCCTCGGGCTCTGGCACGGTCTGTCGGCAAGCGGGATGGTTTCGCCGCTGTTCCTGCCGTCGCCCGTCGAGGTGCTCGAACGCTTTTCCACGCTGCTCGAGCGGCGCTTCGCCGGCGCCACCCTGCCCGCCCATCTCGCCGCGAGTTTCGAGCGCTTCGCCTACGGCTTCATCCTCGCCGCGGCCATCGGCATCCCGCTCGGCCTGCTGATGGGCTGGTTCCAGATCCTCGACGAGATCGTCTCGCCGATCTTCGACGGGCTGCGCTTCATCGCCCCGATCGCCTGGGTGCCCTTCGCCGCGCTCTGGTTCGGCACCGGCATCGGCGGGCCGATCATGATCATCTTCGCCGGCGCCTTCCCGCCCTGCGTGATCAACGCCTATCGCGGCGCCAAGTTTGTCGACCCGCGGCTGATCGAGGCGGCGCGGATGCTGGGCACGCCGAACCACCGGGTGATCACCGAGATCCTGCTGCCGGCCTCGGTGCCCTCGATCATCTCGGGGCTGCGCGTCTCGGCCGGGCTGGGCTGGCAGAGCCTCGTCGGCGCCGAACTGATCGTCGCCTCGACCGGCGTCGGCTACTTGATGGTCATGGGGCAGGCAAACGTATCCACAACCACGGTGATGTCGGGAATGATCGCGATCGGCCTCGTCGGCCTCGCGCTCGATACCGCGCTGCGCTTCGCCGAGCGCATGATCCAGCGCCGCCGCGGTCTCGAGGTCTGAGGGAGGAAGAGATGGGTGTCATCCGCTTCGACAATGTCGGCCGCGTCTTCGGCGCGAAATCCAACCCCTTCGTCGCGTTGAAGGAGATCGACCTAGAAGTCGGCGACAAGGAATTCGTCGCCATCGTCGGGCCGTCGGGCTGCGGCAAGACGACCTGCCTGCGGCTGGTCGCGGGCTTCGACTTCCCCAGTTCCGGCAAGGTGCTGGTCGACGAGCAGCCGATCCGGCGCCCGCGCCCCGAGCGGGCGGTCGTCTTCCAGCAATTCGCGCTTTTTCCGTGGAAGACGGTGCACGACAATATCGAGCTTGGCCTGCGCAACCAGAGCGTCGCCAAGGCCGAGCGCGAGGAGCGGATCAACCGGATCCTCGAGCTGATGAACCTCACGGCCTACGCGAAGCACTTCCCGCACCAGCTCTCGGGCGGGATGCAGCAGCGCGTCGCCATCGCCCGGGCCTATGTGCTCGACCCCGACGTGCTCCTGATGGACGAGCCCTTCGGCGCGCTCGACGCGCAGACCCGCGTGGTCATGCAGGAGGAACTCGTCCGCCTCGCCCGCCGCAACCCGCGCACGGTCCTCTTCATCACCCATGCGGTCGAGGAGGCCGTCTACCTCGCCGACCGGGTGGCGATCATGACCCGCGCGCCGGGCCGCATCAAGGAAGTGCTCGACATCCGCTCGATCCGCGAGGCCGAGGACTGGGACAGCTACGAGAAGATCGAGGACGTGATGGACCTCGAAAGCTTCGTGCATCTGCGCACGCATATCTGGCGCAGCCTGCGTGAGGAGAAGGCGGCCGCAACCGCCTGAAGAACGACACCAACAGCAACTTGGAGGATCCCATGAAGACCCAGATTGCAGGCCTCGGGCTTGCGGCCCTTCTGACGACGACCGCCTTGCCGGTACAGGCGCAGGACCTGACGCCGATCAATGTCAGCTACCAGCCGGCGCTCTACTGGGCGCTGCCCTTCCACCTGGCCAACGAGATGGGCTGGTGGGCCGAGGTCGGGCTGCAGCCCTCGTTCACGACCTTCCCGGCGGGCGCACCGCAGATCGCCGCGGCGCAGGCCAGAGACTGGGATGTGGGCGGCACCGGCTCGGTCCCGGCGGTGCTGGGGGCGGCGCGCTTCGGGCTCAAGACCATCGGCATCACCAACGACGAATCCGCCGCCAACGCGATGATGGCGCGCAACGAGGTGCTGGAGGGGCTGCGCGCCGATCCGTCCTCGATCGCCGGGCAGTCGATCCTGCTGACCACCAACTCGACCGTCGATTACGCCACCCAGGCCTGCCTGCGGATGTGGGGCGTGCCGGCGAGCGAGGTCGAGTTCGTGAACCTCGCCCAGGCGCAGATCATCTCGGCGGTGATCTCGCGCAACGGCGACATCGCCGGCGTGTGGGCGCCCAACACCTACACGCTGCAGGAGCGCGCCGACAGCGACTACCTCTGCTCCGGCGCCGATGCCGGCGCGATCGTGCCCGGCGCGCTGGTCGTGCGGCCGGAATATGCCGAGGAGAACCCCGAACTGGTGGCCCGCTTCCTGGCCGTCTACCTGCGCGGCTGGGCCTGGGCGGCCGAGAACCCCGACGAGGCGCGCTCGATGCTGGTCGATTTCTACTCCGAGGGCGGCGTGGAGATCTCGGATGCCGCCGTGAACGCCGAGTTCGACCTGCGCCCGACCTTCAACCTCGAGGAGCAGGTGGCGATACTCGATCGCTCGGGCGGAGCCTCGGACGTCGATCAGTGGCTCTCGGCCATCGGTGACTTCATGGTCGATGTCGGCACGTTCGACGTCAATCCTGACCCGGCCGAATACATCGACCCGAACTTCATGCAGATGGTGATGGACGACCCCGAGCTGGCCGCGTTCGCCACCCTGCAGGACTGACCCTGTCCCGCCCCGCCGCCGCGGCGGCGGGGCCCCACATGCGGCCGATGCACGGCGCAGGCAAGAAAAGAGGGACCCATGGCGATCACCTATCTCAAGAAGGCCACCAAGACCCCGGAAACCGAGACCGGCAATGCGCAGTCCGTGGTCACCGAGATGCTGGGTCGGATCGAGGCCGAGGGCGAGGAGGCGGTGCGTCACTACGCCCGGGCGCTCGACGGATGGGACGGGCCGATCGTCGTGACACGCGAGGAGATCGAGGCGCGTGCTTCGGAAGTTCCCGAACAGGTGCGCGCGGACATCGCCTTTGCCGCAGCAGAGGTGCGCCGTTTCGCGCTGGCGCAGAAGGACTCGGTGAAGGATTTCGAGGTCAGGATGGGCTCGGGCCTGATCGCCGGACAGAAGATGGTCCCCTGCAACGTCGCCGGCTGCTACGTGCCGACCGGCCGCTACGCCCATATCGCCTCGGCGGTGATGTCGGTCGCCACCGCCAAGGCCGCCGGCGTCAAGACCGTGATCGCCTGCTCGACGCCCTATCGCGGCGGCCCGATGCACCCCTACGTCCTTTATGCGATGAAGGAGGCGGGCGCCGACGTGGTGCTCACGCTGGGCGGTGTGCAGGCCGTCGCGGCGATGGCCTACGGGCTCTTCACCGGCAAGCCCGCCGACATCATCGTCGGCCCCGGAAACAAGTACGTGGCCGAAGCCAAGCGCATGCTCTTCGGCAAGGTCGGCATCGACGTCTTCGCCGGCCCCTCGGAGGTGGCGGTGATCGCCGATGACACCGCCGATGCCGAGATCGTCGCCATCGACCTCGTGGGCCAGGCCGAGCACGGCCATGAAAGCCCGGCCTGGCTCTTCACCTCCTCGGCCGCACTGGCCGAGAAGGTCATGGCGCGGATGCCGGCGCTCATCGCCGATCTGCCCGAGCCCGCGCGCGGCGCCGCCGATGCCGCGTGGAACGATTACGGCGAGGTGATCCTGTGCGACACGCGCGAGGAGCTGGTCGAGGTCTCGGACCGTTATGCCAGCGAGCACCTGGAAGTGCATGCCGCCGATCTCGACTGGTGGCTGGCCAATCTCACCAATTACGGCTCGCTCTTCCTCGGCGAGGAGACGACGGTGGCCTTCGGCGACAAGGCGTCGGGGCCGAACCACATCCTGCCGACCAAATTCGCCGCGCGCTATTCCGCCGGCCTCTCGGTGCACAAGTTCCTCAAGCCGCTGACCTGGCAGCGCGCCGATCGCGAGGCGTGCCGCACGCTGGCGCTCGCCACCGCGCGCATATCGCGGCTCGAGGGGATGGAGGCGCATGCCCGCACCGCCGATGCGCGCCTGGCGAAATACTACCCCGGCCAGGAATTCGATCTCGGCCGTCCGGTCGAATCGGTCGAATGACCGCCGCGGCGCCCATCGATCTCGGCGCCCCGCCGCCGATCCCCGAGGCCGCACGGCACCGGGTGGCGGAGCTCCTCGCCAGCGGCAGGCTGCACCGCTACCGCGAGGGCGACGCCAGCCCCGGCGCCGCGGCGCGGCTGGAAGCGGCATTCGCCGAACTCGTCGGCGCGCGCTACGCTGTGGCGACCAATTCCTGCGGCAGCGCGCTCTACCTGGCGCTGCGCGGCGCGGAGGTAAAGCCGGGCGACCGGGTGCTGATGGGCGCCTTCACGCTCGCCCCGGTCCTCGGCGCGATCGTCAATGCCGGCGCGCAGCCCCTCGCGGTCGAGATCACGCCGGATCTGGTCATCGATCTCGACGACCTCGAGGCCAAGGCCGAAGCCTCGGGCGCGCGGCACCTCTTGGTCTCGCACATGCGCGGCCATATCTGCGACCTCGACCGTCTGGCCGCGCTCTGCGACCGGCTGGGGCTCGTGCTGATCGAGGATTGCGCGCACACGCTCGGCGCGACCTGGGCCGGCAAGCCGACCGGCAGTTTCGGCCGCGCCGGCTGCTTCAGCTTCCAGTCGGCCAAGCATGTCAATTCCGGCGAGGGCGGCATCATCGCCACCTCCGACCCCGATCTCGCGGCGCAGGCGATCCTGCATTCGGGCAGCTACATGCTCTACCGCCAGAACGGCACCTGCCCGCCGGACGCGGTGATGGCCCGCTGGCGCGACCGCTGCGCGAATTTCAGCCTGCGCCTGTCCGAGATCGCCGCCGAGCTGGCGCTTGCCCAGATCGCCGAGCTGCCCGCGCGCGCCCGCGACTGGAACGCGAGCCACGACCGCATCGCCGCCGCGCTCGCCGCGGAACCGGGCTTCGCGCTGCCGCACCGGCCACAAGCCGAGGGATACGTGCAGAGCTCGCTTCAGTTCCGCCTGCCGCGGTTCTCGGCGCCGCTCATGGCCGGCTTCGTCGCAGCCTGCCGCGACCGCGGCCTCTATCTCAAGTGGTTCGGCGTGACCGAGGCCGAGGGCTATACCAGCGGCCCGAAGCACTGGGCGCTCCTGCCCGGCGCGCCCGCCGCCCCGCGCAGCCAGGAGATCCTCGACACGCTGTGCGACCTGCGCCTGCCGCTCGGCCTGTCGCCGGCGCAATGCGACCGGATCGCCGAGATCCTCGTCGCCGCGCATGGCGACGTCGCGACGCGGAACGCGCCATGAGCCGGCTCGCCTCCCTCTTCGACCTGAACGGCCGGCGCGCGCTGGTCACCGGCGGCAGTTCCGGGCTCGGCCTCGCCATGGCGCGGGCGCTCGGGCTGCAGGGCGCGACGCTGCATCTCGCCGCGCGCTCGGCCGACCGGCTGGACACGGCGGTCGAAAACCTTGCCGCGGACGGGATCGCGGCCCGCCCGCACCCCGCCGATCTGGCTGATCCCGAGGCGCTGGCGGATCTGGCGGAGGCGGCCGGCGAGATCGACATCCTGGTCAATGCCGCCGGCATCAACCTGCGCCGGCCCTTCGCCGAAGTGACCCCCGGGGCCTTCGACCTGCATATGGCGATCCACCTGCGCGCGCCCTTCCTGCTGACCCAGGCGCTGGCGCCGGGCATGGCGGCGCGGGGCTGGGGACGGATCGTCAACGTCGCCTCGCTGCAGTCGGTGCGCGCCTTCGCCGACTCCGCCCCCTACGGCGCGGCCAAGGGCGGCGTCGTGCAGCTCACCCGCGCGATCGCCGAGGCCTGGTCGCGGCACGGGATCACCTGCAACGCGATCGCGCCGGGCTTCTTCCGCACGCCGCTGACCGAGGCCGTCTTCGCCGATCCCGAGCGCGCCGCGCGGAACGCGGCGCAGACCGCGCTCGGCCGCAACGGCGAGCCCGAGGACATCCACGGCCTCGTCGTCTTCCTGGCCTCGGCAGCCTCTGCCTATGTCACCGGCCAGACCATCTATCTCGACGGGGGGTTCACCGCGAAATGAGCGCAACCATGGAGGCCCTCGTCTACACCGCGCCAAACACGCTGGTGCTGCGCGAGACCGCGGTGCCCGAACCCGGCCCCGGCGAGGTGCTGGTGCGCGTCGGCGCGGTCGGGATCTGCGGGTCCGACATGCACGCCTATCACGGCCATGACAGCCGTCGCCCGGCGCCGCTGGTGCTGGGGCACGAGGCCGCGGGCACCATCGTCTCGGGGCCGCGGACGGGGGCGCGGGTGACGATCAACCCGCTCGTCGTCGATCCGGACTGCCCGGCCGCGCGCGCCGGCCGCCCGCATCTGTCGCCGACGCGGCAGATCATCTCGATGCCGCCGCGCCCGGGAGCGTTTGCGGGTTTCGTCACGATCCCCGAGCGCAACGTGCTGCCGATCGGCGACGCGCTGGATTTCCGCCGCGCGGCGCTGGCCGAGCCGATCGCGGTGTCCTGGCACGCGGTGCGGATCGGCTTCGAACGGCTTGGCCAGGCACCCGAAACCGCAAACGTCCTTGTCCTCGGCGGCGGCGCGATCGGGCTCGCCGCGGCGCTGGTGGCGCGCAGCAAGCGGTTGCGCGGGCTGTGGCTCGCCGAACCGAATGCCCGGCGCCGGGCGCAGATCGCGGCGCAGGGCGGCATCGTCGCCTACGATCCCGCCTCGGACGCAGCGCCCGAGGAAGTCGACCTGGTGATCGACGCCGTCGGTGCAGCGGCGACCCGCGCCGCGGCCTCGCGCCGCGTGCGCCCGGGCGGGGTGATCGTGCATGTCGGCCTTCTGCCGGGCGAGGCGGGTTTCGACATCCGCCGGATCACGCTGCAGGAGATCACGCTCTGCGGGTCCTACTGCTACACGCCCGAGGATTTCGCGGCGACGCTCGCGGCGATGGAGGCAGGCGCGCTCGGCCCGCTCGACTGGTTCGAGACGCGGCCCCTGGCGGCGGGGGCGCAGGCCTTCGCCGATCTCGACGCGGGCGCTGTCCCGGCAGCGAAGATCGTTCTGGTGCCCGGCGGATGAGGACGGGTCCGGGTCGGACCCGGAGGAAGAATGCGGGCCCATCGCGCGACGGCGCGTGACCGGCCCGGAAGTTGCCGGCAGGGCGCGACGCCCGGGCCGGTGGAGGAGCGAATGCTCGAGGTTCAAGCAAGGGGAGTGGCGCAGATGGCGACCAGACCGCACCTTCTGGTGCATCACAAGGGCGACAACGTCGGCGTTGTCGTCGTCGAGGGACTGACCGCGGGCACCGAGATGCTCGCGGTCTGCACCGAGGACGATTCCGACTTCCGGATCACGGCGAAGGCCGACATCCCGATCGGCCACAAGGTGGCGCTCACGGCGCTAAGGGCCGGTGAGACGGTGATCAAGTACGGCGAGGACATCGGCAAGATGGTCGGTGACGCCGAGACGGGCGGGCACGTCCACACCCACAACCTCAAGACGAAGCGGTGGTAAGCATGGCACTGGATTTCACGAATGCGACGGTCAGGGCCTGGCGGCGCGAGAACGGCCGGGTGGGGGTGCGCAACCATGTGCTGATCCTGCCCGTCGACGACATCTCGAACGCCGCCTGCGAGGCGGTGGCGAACAATGTCAAGGGCACGATGGCGATCCCGCACGCCTATGGGCGGCTGCAGTTCGGCGAGGATCTCGAGCTGCACTTTCGCACCATCATCGGCACCGGCGCCAATCCGAACGTCGCCGCGGTGGTGGTGATCGGGATCGAGCCGGAATGGACGAGGACGGTGGTCGAGGGGATCGCCAGGACCGGCAAGCCGGTGGAGGGCTTCTGGATCGAGCAGAACGGCGATTTCGAGACGATCCGGCGGGCCTCGTGGAAGGCGAAGGAATTCGTCCACTGGGCGAGCGAGCTGCAGAAGGAGGACGTGCCGCTCACCGATCTCTGGGTCTCGACCAAATGCGGCGAGAGCGACACGACGACGGGGCTGTCCTCCTGCCCGACGGTCGGCAACATGTACGACAAGCTCCTGCCGCACGGGCTCTACGGCGTCTTCGGCGAGACCTCCGAGATCACCGGGGCCGAGCATATCTGCGTCAAGCGCGCGGCCAGCCCGGAGGCCGCCGAGAAGTTCATGAAGACCTGGCAGGCCTATCAGGACGAGGTGATCGAGCCCTTCAAGACCTCGGACCTTTCAGACAGCCAGCCGACCAAGGGCAACATCCTCGGCGGGCTGACGACGATCGAGGAGAAGGCGCTGGGCAATCTCGAGAAGATCGGGCGGAGCTCGAGCTACATCGACGTGCTGGAGCCGGCCGAGGCGCCGGCCAAGGGGCCGGGGCTCTACTTCATGGACACCTCCTCGGCGGCGGCGGAATGCGTCACGCTGATGGCGGCGGCGGGCTACGTCATCCACACCTTCCCGACCGGGCAGGGCAACGTCGTCGGCAACCCGATCGTGCCGGTGATCAAGATCTCGGGCAATCCGCGGACGCTGAGGACGATGTCGGAGCATATCGATGTCGACGTGACCGGGGTGCTGACGCGGGAGATGACGATCGAGCAGGCGGGCGACGCGCTGATCGAGATGATCCGGCGCACCGCCAACGGCCGCTTCACCGCCGCCGAGGCGCTGGGGCACCGGGAATTCTCGATGACCAAGCTCTACCGTTCGGCGTGACCGGGGCCGGCCGGCGGGGGCATCGAACCCCCGCCGGCCGGTCGGGCGCCTTGCGCCCTCCATCCGCGCCCCGGGTCGGGCTTGGAGACCGGCGACGGGGCCGGTGCTCGCATGCGAGCACTTTTCCAATTCGTTGATATAAAGAGATGATCCAGCCTCATTAACCACAACGAAACCTTTGTTCCGGGGTCCCGCAAGGCAGGCGCCGGGTGATGCCGGCGGGTGCGGGAGACTGACGATGGCGCAGGAACAGGACGGGAAGGAACGACCCCGGGGGCCGGCGGCGGCGGCCGGACAGGCGGCGCGGCGGCTGGCGCCCGGGCTCCTGCTCTGCGCGACGATCGCGGCGGCGGCGAGCTTTCTTGCCGATCACTACGGCGCCCCGGCGATGCTGTTCGCGCTCCTGATCGGGATCGCGTTCAACTTCGTCATGGAGGAGGGCCGCGCGGCGCCCGGCGTCGACCTCGCGGCGAAGTTCGTGCTGCGCCTCGGCGTCGGGCTTCTCGGCATCCGCATCACCTGGGACCAGATCGCCGCCTTCGGCTGGCAGACGCCGGCGGTGGTCGCCGGGCTGATCGCGCTGACCATCGCCGCGGGCTTCGTCGCCGCGCGCGCCTTCGGGCGGCAATGGCGCTTCGCGGTGATGACCGGCGGCGCGGTGGCGATCTGCGGCGCCTCGGCGACGCTCGCCATCGCCGCGGTGATCCCGCACAACGACAAGACCGAGCGCAACACGCTCTTCACCGTGGTCGCGGTCACGACGCTGTCGACCGTGGCGATGGTGCTCTACCCGATCCTCTTCGGCCTGCTCGACCTTTCCGAACGCGAGATCGGCTTCCTGATCGGCGCCACGATCCACGATGTCGCGCAGGTGGTCGGCGCGGGCTATTCCGTGTCCGAGGGCGCGGGCGACGCGGCGACGGTGGTCAAGCTGATGCGCGTGGCGATGCTGCCGGTGGTGCTCGTCGCGCTGGTCCTGGTCCTGCGGTTCTCGGGCGCGGCGCGGCCGGGGGCGCGGGTGCCGCTGCTGCCGTGGTTCATGCTCCTGTTCATCGCGCTCTCGGTCATCGCCAGCACCGTCGCGCTGCCCGGCTGGCTGACCGGCGCGGTCGAGACGGCCTCGCGGGCGATGCTGCTGACGGCGATCGCGGCGCTCGGCGTCAAGACCGCGCTCCGCTCGATGCTGGCGGTGGGCGGCGGGCATGTCGGCGTGGTCACCGCCGAGACGCTGTTCCTGCTGGTCGCCGCGGTCGCGGCGCTGCAGCTCTTGCTGTCCTTCGCGTGACCGAATGGGGGCCTCGTGCAACGATGGATGCTTCGGATATGCGCGGGACCGGCGATCCGGCCGGCTGCTCGCCAGCGAGCAATCCGGCAAGCCATTGACATGTATTCACAATATCTGGACAATTTACCGAAATGAAACCTTTGGCTCGACCGATCGGCTCTGGCGCCGCGAACCCCGCCGGGACCGGGGCGTCGCCGGAGCGATGTCCGGCCGCCGGGGACCCTTCGGACGGAGCGACACGCCGCGCGCCCTCGGCCGGACCGCTATCGGCCGCGCCGGCACCGGGACCGGATGCCCGGTGCCGATCCGCGGCCGCGGCGAAGGGACCGGGCGGCATCATGGCCGCAAGACGCCCGAGCCCGTCGAGCCGCATCTGCCGCCGAACCCTGCCGAATGCGCGCGTCCCGGCGCGCATCCGGCACTTGAGGGCCGGAGAAACCCGGCCCAAGACCCCCGTCGACCCATGAACGAAAGGCCCTGACATGCACCTTGCCCGCTTTCCGCGCATCTTCCTCGCGCATCTGCCGACGCCGCTCGAACGGCTCGACCGGCTCTCGGCCGAGCTTGGCGGACCCGAGATCTGGATCAAGCGCGACGACTGCACCGGCCTCTCGACCGGCGGGAACAAGACCCGCAAGCTCGAATTCCTGATGGCCGAGGCCGAGGCGGCGGGCGCCGAGATGGTGATGACGCAGGGCGCGACGCAGTCGAACCATGCCCGCCAGACCGCGGCTTTCGCCGCGAAGCTGGGGATGCGCTGCCACATCCTGCTCGAGGACCGGACCGGCTCGACCGACCCGAACTACAACGAGAACGGCAACGTCCTTCTCGACCGGCTCCACGGCGCCACGATCGAGAAGCGCGCGGGCGGGCTCGACATGAATGCCGAGCTGGAGGCGGCGGCGGAGCGGCTGCGCGCGCAGGGGACGAGGGTCTACACGATCCCCGGCGGCGGTTCGAACCCGACCGGCGCGCTGGGCTATGTCAACTGCGCCTTCGAGCTGATCGGACAGGCGAACGACCGCGGCCTCGCCCTCGACCATATCGTGACCGCGACCGGCAGCGCCGGCACGCAGGCCGGGCTGATCGTCGGGCTGAAGGCGATCAACGCCAATGTCCCGCTTCTGGGTTTCGGCGTGCGCGCGCCGAAGCCGAAGCAGGAGGAGAACGTCTACAACCTCGCCCTCGCCACGGCCGAGAAGCTCGGCTGCCCCGGCGTCGTTTCGCGCGCCGACGTGGTGGCGGATACCGATTATGTCGGCGCCGGCTACGGCATCCCGCGCGAGGACACGATCGAGGCGATCCGGATGTTCGCCGAGCTCGAGGGCATCCTGCTCGACCCGGTCTATTCGGGAAAGGGCGCGGCGGGGCTGATCGACCATGTCCGCAAGGGCCGGTTCCGCAAGGGCGAGCGGGTGGTCTTCCTGCATACCGGCGGCGCGGCGGCGCTCTTCGGCTACGACGCCGCCCTCGCCGCGGGGGCCGGGGCGGCCGAGGCGGCATGAGCCCGCGGCGGATCGGCGTTCTGGGCGGAATGGGGCCCGAGGCGACGGTGCTGCTGATGCAGCGGCTGATCGCCGCGGTGCCGGCCGCCGACGATGCCGACCACGTCCCGCTGATCGTCGATCAGAACCCGCAGGTGCCGTCGCGCATCCGGCACCTGATCGAGGGCACGGGCGAGGACCCGGCGCCGGTGCTGGCGGCGATGGCGCGGCGGCTGGAGGCGGCGGGGGCCGAGGCGCTGGCGATGCCCTGCAACACCGCGCATCACTACGCCCCGGCGATCCGCGCCGCGACGCGCCTGCCGCTGATCGACATGGTCGGCCTCTCGGTGGCGCGCGCCCGCGAGCTCGCCGGCGACGGCGGCCGCGTCGGCCTCCTCGCCTCGCCGGCGGTGGCGCGGATCGGGCTCTTCGACCGCGCCTTCGCCGAGGCCGGCCTGGCCGCCGTCCTTCCCGGCGATCCCGACGCCCTGCTGGCCACGATCCGCGAGATCAAGGCCGGGGGCCCGACCCCGGCTGCCGCTGACCGGCTGCGCGCCGCGTCGGCCGGGCTGCGCGACGCGGGCGCCACGGTCCAGATGATCGCCTGCACCGAGTTCTCGCTGATCGCCGCCGCGGCCGCGCCCGGAACCAGCGTCATCGACACGCTCGACGTCCTGGTCGACGGGATCGTCGCCTTCGCCCGCGGCCGGGAGGCGCCGGCAGGCCGACCCGAGGGCACCGCGCAGCGCGGCGCCTGATCGGGGGCGGAGGCCCTCGGGCAACGGCCCGGGCAGCATCGCCGTCCTGCGCCGCCGCGCGCCCGGTCGTGTGCGGAGGGACATCTGCAGGGTCCCCGTCTCGATCCGGTTCCAGCGCGCTTGCCGGGACGACGGCGTCCTGCGGAGGATTCCCGATCACCCGGCCGCCCGACGAGCCACACGCGATTGCCCTGACCGTCTTGGGAGTCGGGCACGGCAAGTCATCATCGGGGGGCGGCCGGGCTTTTTACCGACCGGCCGGCAATGAGCGGTTGCTTTATCGCGCGATATTGGCCAAGTAATCTTACCACACACACAAGGGGAGGAATCACATGACCCTATACAAGACCCGCCTTCTGGGCAGCGCGGCGGCCATCGGCGCCGTCGCCGTCATGGCCAGCGCCACGTCGGCCGACGCGCTCGACCGGGTTCGCTGGCAGGTGCCGATGGCCTTTGCCTCGACGCTGACCGCGCTTGGCGACACGATGCCCTGGGTGGCCGACCAGCTGCGCGCCGCCTCCGGCGGGCAGATCGACCTGCGCGTCGCCGAGCCGGGCACGGTGATCCCGGCGCTTTCGGTCTTCGACAACGTGTCGGAAGGCAATATTGACGCGGGCTTCTCGTGGATGGGCTACGAATGGGGCACGGTGCCGGCCGCGGCGCTGTTCGGCGCGACGCCCTTCGGCCCCGAATCCATCGAGTTCCTGGCCTGGATGACCCATCACGGCGGGCAGGAACTGCTGGAGGAAACCTTCCATCCCTACAACGTCCATCCGATCCTCTGCGGCACGATCAGCCCCGAGACCGCCGGCTGGTTCCGCTCGGAGATGGCGACCGTCGACGACCTGCGCGGCCTGCGCTTCCGCGCGGCGGGTGTCGGCGGCGAGATCTTCCAGGAATTCGGCATGTCGGTAACCATGCTGCCGGGTGGCGAGCTCTACCAGGCGCTGGAGACCGGGACGCTCGACGCGACCGAATTCTCGCTGCCCACGGTCGATGAACAGCTCGGCTTCTACCAGGTGGCCGACTACCTCTACCTGCCCGGCTGGCACCAGCCCGCGACGAACCAGTTCCTCTACATCAACCTCGATGTCTGGAACGGGCTGAGCGAGCAGACCCAGGCGATGCTCAACATGGCCTGCATGGCCG